>NZ_MACM02000140.1:0-153079 GCF_001675465.2 Pseudomonas sp. AU12215 | reverse complement strand
TGAAACGACGCATCGCCGATGGTAGTGTGGAGTTTCTCCATGTGAGAGTAGGTCATCGTCAAGCTCCTATCCCAAGACCCCTGGTCAGCTTCGCTGGCCGGGGGTTTTGCTTTTGCGCCTGAAAAAGGACTCCACCCGGCATGGAAACGTTGATCTCAACCCTCATTCTGCTGGGCGTTCTGAGCCTCAGCGTCGGCCAGTTGCTTGCCTTCTTCCTGTTGCTCTCGCGAGCGGGGCCAACTGCGCTGCTTGCATTGATCATCCCAGGCTTTGGCTTCTTCCTCGGTCGCCGCCACGGCATCTATAAGTGGCTCCTGCTGCCGTATCTGGTGTGCATGGGGTGCTTCACCCCCGCCATGATCATGGCCGGATGAATCCCACCAAGAGTCTGCGAACAGCGCGCGCAGGAGCAGGTCGGTTTAACAGAAGGCGCTCTAGGACAGCTATTTCAGCGTGATTTCTCCTATTCGGGAGGCGCTATTCTTGCTGTTACAAAACCTCTTCAGCAGCGCTGATGGCATTTCATCCAACTGTCATATTCGCGTCATAGAGTCTTCATGCGGCCTGACGATACTGGCCCCCGTTCCATCCAACCCCATTCTCCTCAAGGAGCAAGGCATGAAACTCAAGCGTTTGATGGCGGCCCTGACTTTTGTCGCCGCAGGCGTAGGCACCGCCAGTGCGGTGGCCACGATCGATCCGGCTCTGCCGGACTACCAGAAAGCCAGCGGTGTGTCGGGTAACCTGTCGAGCGTCGGTTCCGACACGCTGGCCAACCTGATGACCATGTGGGCGGAAGAGTACAAGCGCCTGTACCCGAACGTGAACGTGCAGATCCAGGCCGCCGGCTCCTCCACCGCGCCGCCGGCTCTGACTGAAGGCACCGCCAACCTGGGCCCGATGAGCCGCAAGATGAAGGACGTCGAGCTGCAGGCTTTCGAGCAGAAGTACGGCTACAAGCCGACTGCTGTTCCGGTGGCCGTGGACGCCCTGGCGATTTTCGTGCACAAGGATAACCCCATCAAAGGCCTGACCATGCAACAGGTCGACGCCATCTTCTCCTCCACCCGTCTGTGCGGCGGCAAGTCGGAAGTGAAGACCTGGGGTGACCTGGGCCTGACCGGCGACTGGGCCAACAAGCCCGTCCAGCTGTTCGGTCGTAACTCCGTATCCGGCACCTACGGTTACTTCAAGGAAGAAGCCCTGTGCAAAGGCGACTACAAACCGAACGTGAACGAGCAGCCGGGTTCGGCTTCCGTGGTGCAGTCGGTCAGCCAGTCCCTGAACGGCGTTGGCTACTCCGGTATCGGTTACAAGACCGCTAGCGTGAAGACCGTTGCCCTGGCCAAGAAAGAAGGCGGCGAATTCATCGAGGACAACGAGGCGAATGCCCTGAACGGCACCTACCCGCTGTCGCGCTTCCTCTACGTCTACGTCAACAAGGCGCCGAACAAGCCGCTGAACCCGCTGGAAGCACAGTTCCTGAAGATGGTGCTGTCCAAGACTGGCCAGCAGGTTGTCGTGAAAGACGGCTACATCCCGCTGCCGTCCAAAGTCGCCGAAAAAGCGATCAAGGACCTGGGTCTGTAATCAGCCTTCAAACCGGGCGGAGATCCCCGCCCGGCATGGGCTGACGCTTACTCGACCGAGCCCGCCAGCATGGCTCTGCTGGTGGGCTTTGTCGCGTCACTTCCATGTCATCTTTCTGTCATACAGAGCCGCTAGGGTGTCACCCCATGAACGACATGGCCAACTCCCCGATGACTTCTTCTCTCCCCGAGCGGATCGATTTCAATACGCCTGCCCTGCAGCGCAAGCGCCGTATCCGAGCGCTCAAGGATCGACTGACCCGTTGGTACGTCCTGGTCGGCGGTCTCGCCGTGCTGGCTGCCATTACCCTGATTTTCTTCTACCTCGCCTACGTCGTGCTGCCGCTGTTCCGCGGCGCCGAACTGGAGACGCGTGATCCCCTGGCTCCGGCCTGGCTGAAGACGGCCCAGGCGCCGCTCCTGCTGAGCATCGAAGAGCAGAACATGGTGGGCATGCGTGTCGCCGCGAACGGCGAGGTGATGTTCTTCGACGCCAAGAAAGGCGACGAGATGGATCGCGTTGCGCTCAAGCTGCCTGCCGGTACCAGCGTCACCTCCATCGCCGAGGACCAGCCGGGACATCCGACCGTTGCGCTGGGCCTGTCCAACGGTCAGGTGCTGGTGTTCAAGCACAACTACAAGGTTACCTACCCGGACAACAAGAAGACCATCACCCCGCAGATCGACTATCCCTATGGCGAAGCTCCGATGAACCTGGATCCCCAGGGCCGTCCGCTGGAGCACGTGGCGATCGTCTCGGGTGATGACAGCCTGTTGCTGGCCGCGTCCACCGGCAGCGAGATGCTCCTGCTCGGCCTGACCCAGCAGGAAAACATGCTGACCGGCGAAAGCACCCTGCAGGAAGAGCGCATCAACCTGCCGCAAATCGCCGACCCGGTGAAAGCCATCTACATGGACCCGCGCAAGCAGTGGCTCTATGTGCTCAATGGCCGTGCCCAGGCCGACGTCTTCAACCTGAATACCCACCAGCTCAACGGCCGCTACAAGCTGCTGGATGACGCCTCCGCCGAAGTGACTGCCAGCAGCCAGCTGCTGGGGGGCATCTCGCTGATGGTCGGCGACTCCAAGGGTGGCATCGGCCAGTGGTTCATGGCTCGTGGTGAAGATGGCGAGCCGCGCCTGTCTCACGTACGTGACTTCAAGCTGGGCGACCAGCCGATCTCCAGCATCGCCCCGGAGCAGCGCCGCAAGGGCTTCCTGGCCCTCGACAAGCAAGGCAACCTGGGTATCTTCCACAGCACCGCGCACCGCACGCTGTTGGTGGAGAACGTCGCTCCGTCCGCCGGCCCGATGGCCCTGTCGCCGCGCGCCAACCGTCTGATCGTCGAGCAGGGTGGCGAACTGCGCCGCTTCAGCCTGAGCAACCCGCACCCGGAAGTGTCCTTCAGCGCGCTGTGGGGCAAGGTCTGGTACGAGAGCTACGACAAGCCGTCCTACGTCTGGCAGTCCACCGCCGCGACCACCGACTTCGAGCCCAAGCTGAGCCTGTCGCCGCTGACCTTCGGTACCCTGAAGGCCGCCTTCTACGCGATGATTCTCGCCGCGCCGCTGGCCATCGCCGCTGCCGTCTACACCGCTTACTTCATGGCGCCGGGCATGCGCCGCAAGGTCAAGCCGGTGATCGAGTTGATGGAAGCGTTGCCGACCGTGATCCTCGGCTTCTTCGCCGGCCTGTTCCTCGCGCCCTACGTCGAAGGCCACCTGCCGGGCATCTTCAGCCTGCTGCTGCTCACGCCTTTGGGCATCCTCGCAGCCGGCCTGATCTGGAGCCGACTGCCCGAGCGCATCCGCCTGAGCCTGCCGGCCGGCTGGGAAGCAGCGATCCTGATCCCCGTGGTCCTCGCCACCGGCGCCTTCGCCCTGTGGATGAGCCCGCACCTGGAGACGCTGTTCTTCGGCGGCGACATGCGCCTGTGGATCAGCCACGACCTGGGCATCACCTACGACCAGCGCAACGCCCTGGTAGTCGGCCTGGCCATGGGATTCGCGGTGATTCCGAACATCTTCTCCATCGCCGAAGACGCCATCTTCAGCGTGCCGCGCAGCCTGACCTACGGCTCCCTGGCCCTGGGCGCCACGCCCTGGCAGACGCTGACCCGCGTGGTGATCCTGACCGCCAGCCCGGGCATCTTCTCCGCGCTGATGATCGGTATGGGCCGCGCCGTGGGTGAGACGATGATCGTACTCATGGCCACCGGCAACACCCCGGTCATGGATGTGAACATCTTCCAGGGCATGCGCACGCTGGCGGCGAACGTCGCGGTGGAAATGCCCGAGTCGGAGGTGGGCGGCACTCACTACCGCGTGCTGTTCCTTTCGGCACTGGTACTGCTGACCTTCACCTTCGTGATGAACACCCTGGCAGAGCTGATCCGTCAGCGCCTGCGCAAGAAATACGCGTCGCTCTAAGCGCCGCCCGACGAGGCTAGTTCCGTGAAACAGAAACAGGAATCCGTCAAAGCGTGGTTTGCCAGCGGTTCTCCCTGGGTGTGGATGAACGCGGGGGCAGTGTCCATCGCCGTGATCATGACCATCGGCCTGCTCGCCGTGATCGCCGTGCGCGGTCTTGGCCACTTCTGGCCGGCGGACGTGATCGAGGCGACGTACAGCGTCCCCGGTGAAGCCCCCAAGACCCTGATCGGCGAAGAAGTGCAGATCGAACAGGTGCCGCGTGCGCGCCTGCGCGGCGCCGGCCTGCCGGTGCCGGACAACGGCCCGGAGTTCATGACCCGCGAACTGCTCAAGCTGGGTAACCGCGACCTGTATGGCAGCGACTTCTCCTGGGTGATCGGCGAGTGGCTGACCGACCGTCACCACCCCGCCGAGCTGGTGACCCTGGAGCGCCGCGAGTGGGGCAACTTCTACGGCTACCTGCTGAGCGTGAAAGAAAACGGCAAGGTGGTCGCCGAAGGTCCGGGCGCCATGGCCGAGCTGCAGACCCGTCTCAAGCGCGTCGATGAGCTCTACACCAAGCTGTATCAGCTGG
Organism: Pseudomonas sp. AU12215; assembly: GCF_001675465.2. NCBI lineage: Bacteria > Pseudomonadati > Pseudomonadota > Gammaproteobacteria > Pseudomonadales > Pseudomonadaceae > Pseudomonas > Pseudomonas sp. AU12215. The sequence continues at coordinate 148,483 of NZ_MACM02000140.1, read as the reverse complement.
AGAAGAAGGACATCGGCGGCATCAACCACGGCCTGGAGCGCCTACGCCTGAAAGAGCGCGGCTTGCAGCTGAACAACAAGCTGGACGCCACTGCCGAGGCTGATATCGCTGCCGGCCGCGCCGAGCTGAACGCCCAGTACAAGGTGCTGGAAGAACAGCTCAACGGCCTGCACCAGGAGTTCAACCGCGACAGCATCGTCATGCGTGATGCCACCGGGCAGCAGACCGAAATCAGCGTCGGCAAGCTGGTGCATGCCTATCAGCCGAACCAGATGGGCGTCGCGACCAAGCTGAGCTTCTACTTCAAGAAACTATGGGAATTCCTCAGCGACGACCCGCGTGAAGCCAACACCGAGGGCGGTATCTTCCCGGCCATCTTCGGCACCGTGATGATGACCCTGGTGATGGCCGTGATCGTCACCCCGTTCGGCGTGATCGCCGCGGTCTACCTGCGTGAGTACGCTCGCCAGGGCCTGCTGACCCGGATCATCCGCATCGCGGTGAACAACCTCGCGGGCGTTCCGGCGATCGTCTACGGCGTGTTCGGCCTGGGCTTCTTCGTCTACGTGCTGGGCGGTTCCCTCGACCGGATGTTCTTCCCCGAAGCGTTGCCGGCGCCGACCTTCGGCACGCCGGGGCTGTTCTGGGCCTCGCTGACCCTGGCCATCCTCGCGGTGCCAGTGGTAATCGTGGCCACCGAGGAAGGCCTGGCGCGCATCCCGCGGGCCACCCGTGAGGGCTCGCTGGCACTGGGCGCGACCAAGGCCGAGACCCTGTGGAAAGTGGTCCTGCCGATGGCCAGCCCGGCGATGATGACCGGCCTGATTCTCGCCGTGGCCCGCGCCGCCGGCGAAGTGGCGCCGCTGATGCTGGTGGGCGTGGTGAAGCTGGCTCCGGCGCTGCCGGTGGACGGCAACTACCCCTACGTGCACCTGGACCAGAAGATCATGCACCTGGGCTTCCACATCTATGACGTCGGCTTCCAGAGCCCCAACGTCGAGGCTGCACGCCCGCTGGTATACGCCACCGCGCTGCTGCTGGTGATGGTGATCGCCCTGCTGAACTTCTCGGCCATCGCCATTCGTAACCGCCTGCGCGAAAAGTACAAGGCGCTGGAAAACTGATTCTGCAGGCGGCGGGCAAGGCCCGCCGCCAAGCCTCCCAAGGAGACTGGATATGCAACATGAAACCGCAACCCATGGCATCGACATCGGCGCACTCGGCCGTGGCGATCGCCAGGGCATGAACCTGGAAAGCGAGACCGTCGCCCTGGAAGTACCCGGCCTGAGCCTGTTCTACGGCGAGAAACAGGCGCTTTTCGACGTCAGCATGAACATCCCCAAGCAGCGCGTGACCGCCTTCATCGGCCCTTCCGGCTGCGGCAAGTCCACCCTGCTGCGCTGCTTCAACCGCATGAACGATCTGGTCGACGGCTGTAACGTGAAGGGCGAGATCCGCCTGGACGGCCATAACATCTTTGCCAAGAACGTCGATGTCGCCGAGCTGCGCCGCCGCGTCGGCATGGTGTTCCAGAAGCCCAACCCGTTCCCCAAGAGCATCTACGAGAACGTGGTGTATGGCCTGCGTATCCAGGGCATCAACAAGAAGCGCGTGCTCGACGAGGCCGTCGAGTGGGCCCTCAAGGGCGCCGCGCTGTGGGATGAAGTGAAGGACCGCCTGCACGAATCCGCTCTCGGCCTGTCCGGCGGCCAGCAGCAGCGCCTGGTGATCGCCCGTACCATCGCCGTGGAGCCGGAAGTCCTGCTGCTCGACGAGCCTTGCTCGGCACTGGACCCGATCTCCACCCTGAAGATCGAAGAGCTGATCTACGAACTGAAATCCAAGTTCACCATCGTCATCGTCACCCACAACATGCAGCAGGCCGCGCGCGTCTCTGACTACACGGCGTTCATGTACATGGGCAAGCTGATCGAGTTCGGCGACACCGATACCCTGTTCACCAACCCGGCCAAGAAGCAGACGGAAGACTACATCACCGGTCGTTATGGTTAAGCGCTGCGCGCTAGCTTCAAGCCGCAAGCTACAAGCGGCAAAAGACATCCGGAGAGAACACTTGAGGCTTGCGGCTTGCCGCTTGCCGCTATTTCGCGGAGCGAAAGCATGATCAACAAAGAAAGCCTCACCCACCACATCTCGCAGCAGTTCAACGCCGAGCTGGAAGATGTGCGCAGCCATCTGCTGGCCATGGGCGGCCTGGTGGAGAAGCAGGTCAACGATGCGGTCAACGCGCTGATCGACGCCGACTCGGGCCTGGCCCAGCAGGTGCGCGAGATCGACGACCAGATCAACCAGATGGAGCGCAACATCGACGAGGAATGCCTGCGCATCCTCGCCCGCCGCCAGCCGGCCGCCTCCGACCTGCGCCTGATCATCAGCATCTCCAAGTCGGTGATTGATCTGGAACGCATCGGTGACGAAGCTTCGAAGATCGCTCGTCGCGCCATCCAGTTGTGCGAGGAAGGCGAGTCGCCGCGCGGCTACGTCGAGGTACGCCACATTGGCAACCAAGTGCGCAAGATGGTGCAGGAGGCGCTGGACGCCTTCGCCCGCTTCGATGCCGACCTTGCGCTGTCGGTGGCGCAGTACGACAAGACCGTCGACCGCGAATACAAGACCGCCCTGCGCGAACTGGTCACCTACATGATGGAAGACCCGCGCGCCATCTCCCGCGTGCTCAACGTCATCTGGGCCCTGCGCTCGCTGGAGCGCATCGGCGACCATGCGCGCAATATCGCCGAGCTGGTGATCTACCTGGTGCGTGGCACCGACGTGCGCCACCTGGGCCTGACCCGCATGAAGGAAGAAGTGCAGGGCACCGCTGGCAAGGCAGACAAGGCCGAATAAGCCGGACGCCCGTGCCAGAACGAACCCGGCCACCGCGTCGGGTTCGTCATTTTATGGCCGAGCGGTCCCTCACCAATGGCATGTAGCCACCCGGCAAGGCTATTCTTCGCCCTATCGTTTTCGGGAGATGCCGATGGGCAAAGTCAGTGTGCTGGTGGTGGATGACGCTCCGTTCATCCGTGACCTGGTGAAGAAGGGGCTACGGGACCATTTCCCCGGCCTGCAGATCGAAGAGGCGGTCAACGGCCGCAAGGCTCAGCAGTTCCTTGCGCGCCAAGCGGTCGACCTGATCCTCTGCGACTGGGAAATGCCCGAGCTCTCCGGTATCGAGTTGCTCACCTGGTGCCGCGAGCAGGACAGCCTGAAGACCACGCCCTTCATCATGGTCACCAGCCGTGGCGACAAGGACAACGTGGTGCAGGCGATCCAGGCCGGCGTCTCCGACTTCATCGGCAAGCCGTTCTCCAACGATCAGCTGGTGAGCAAGGTGAAGAAGGCGCTGTCGCGCGCCGGCAAGCTGGAGGCCCTGGCGGCGCAGGCACCGCAGCGCAGCCTGGTTGGCTCGCTGCCCAACGACTCCCTCGCGGCCCTTACCGGAGGCAAGGCCGAAGTCGTTCGCCCGGCGGCGGCACCCGCTGCACCAAGTCCGGCTGCAGCGGCGCCGACAGCAGCTGCCCCCGCCGCGCGCAGCGGCGCCAAGGGCCAGCAGGGGCAACTGCGGCTGCCATCGGCGAACCTGCCCTGCGTCATCAAGGCGTTGAGCCTCAAGGAGGCGCTGCTGGTGGTGAAGCGCGGAACGCCGCTGCCACAGGTACTGGAAAGTGCGGTACTGGACCTGGAGGAAGACAGCGATGTCGCTCGCCTCAACGGCTACCTGCATGCCGTGGCGGCGCTGGAGCCCAAGCCGGACAGCGAGTGGCTGCAGCTGACCTTCCGCTTCGTCGACCGTGACCCGCAGAAACTCGACTACCTGTCGCGCCTGATCGCCCGAGGCAGCACCCAGAAGCACTACGTGCCTGGAGCCTGATCCGGCTACAAATGCGCCGACCGGCGGGTAGTACTGCTTCACAGGCCGACCGGCGGCAGGTCGCGACGCAGGAGCGACGCTGCTAGTCTTGCCACCGTCGCCATACCTATAACCAGAGTCGACATGCTAGGGCGCAGTATCCTCCTGTGCGGTCTATTGGCCGCCTCCGGGACGGCTTCGGCCGTGACCATCTACAAGTACACCGACGCTAACGGCGTGGTCACCTACACGGACAAGGCCGTGCCGGGTGCGGCCGTCTTCGTCTTCCGCGATCGCATGGTCGAGCACCTGGAACAGCAGGTGAAGCTGGAGACCAGGAAGCACGCCGGCGGCGAAACGCTGCAGGTGCGCAACGACCTGTACGCGCCGGTGGAAGTGGAGCTGAGCGTGACCGGTGCGCAGAACGCCGTTGGGGTTCCGAAGCAGCCGATTCGCTGGGTGCTGCCGCCGCGCAGTTCGATCCGCCTGGCCACCCTGAGCGCGCTGGATCCCAACCAGCCGCTGCGCTACAAGCCCAAGCTGCGCTACGCGCTGGGTGATCCGCGGCCGGTACCGCTGTCCTATCAGTACGCGCTGCCGTGGGTGGGCGGCCCGTTCCGCCTGACCCAGGGTGCCAACGGCCGCTACAGCCATTTCACGCCCAAGGGCCGCTACGCCATGGATATCGCCATGCCGGTGGGCACGCCGATCGTCGCGGCACGCGGCGGCATGGTAGTGAAGATCGAGAACGGGCAGAACGGGCGCGGCAAGAACCCCTCGGGCAACTTCGTGCGCATCCTCCACGATGACGGCACCATGGGCGTCTACCTGCACCTGATGCAGGGTTCGGTGCTGGTTCGCGAGGGGCAGCGCGTAGCTACCGGCTCGCCGCTGGCCAAATCGGGCAATACCGGCAACAGCAGCGGCCCGCACTTGCATTTCGTGGTGCAGCGCAACGTCGGGCTGGATCTGGTCTCGATTCCCTACGACTTTGCCCAGCCAGTCGATACGCTGCCCAATTTCGCGGTGGTCAGAGACCACTGACGGCCACTCCCTGCAGGAGCGATCCTGCTCGCGAGCAGAATTGCCAGCAGCGCCGGCGCCGGGCAAGCTCGCTCTTACGAACAGACAAAAAAGGCTGCCCTGGGGCAGCCTTGTTCATTTCCGCGCAGGAGAATCAATCCAGCTTCACCACCTTGGCGAGGACGATCCTCGGGCCTTTCATCTTCTTCACGATGATGCGCAGGCCTTCGGTATCCAGCACTTCCTCTTCTTCCGGCACACGCTTGAGCGTGTCGTAGACCAGGCCGGCGAGGGTGTCGGCCTCGATGTGATCCAGGTCGATGCCCAGCAGGCGCTCCAGCTTGAACAGCGGGGTATCGCCACGCACCAGCAGTTTGCCGGGCTGGTAGGCAACGATGCCGCGCTCGGCCTTGCGGTGTTCGTCCTGGATATCGCCGACCAGCACTTCCAGCACGTCCTCCATGGTCAGATAGCCGACCACCTTGTGATCGGCTTCCTCCACCAGCGCGAAGTGCGAACCGCCCTGGCGGAACTGCTCCAGCAGGCGCGCCAGCGGCAGGTGTTTGGTGACCATTTCCAGCGGATGAGTCAGCTCATCGAGATCGAAGGACTCCGGCAGGCTATCCAGCGTAGCCAGGGCCAGCAGCAGATCCTTGATGTGCAGCAGGCCGATGAACTCGTTCTTCTCGCTGTCGTACACCGGGTAGCGGCTGTACTTGTGGCGGCGAATAGTGGCGAGGATGTCATCCAGCGGCGCAGTGCGCTCAAGGTAGACCAGGTCCTCGCGGGAGTTGGCCCAGTCGGCCACTTCCAGCTCGCCCAGCTCCACCGCCGAGGCCAATACGCGCATGCCCTGGTCGCTGGGATCGTGGGCGCGGCTGGAGTGCAGGATCAGCTTGAGCTCATCGCGGCTGTAGTGGTGTTCGTGATGCGGCCCCGGCTCGCCTTGTCCGGCAATCTTCAGGATGGCGTTGGCGCTGGCGTTGAGCAGCCAGATCGCCGGGTACATCGCCCAGTAGAACAGGTACAGCGGTACCGCCGTCCACAGCGACAGCAGCTCCGGCTTGCGGATCGCCCAGGACTTGGGCGCCAACTCGCCGACCACGATGTGCAGGTAGGAGATGATGAAGAACGCGCTGAAGAACGACACGCCGCGGATGACTTCCTCGGAGTGCACGCCGACCGCGGCCAGCAGCGGCTCGAGCAGTTCGGCGAAGGCCGGCTCGCCGACCCAGCCCAGGCCCAGGGAGGCCAGGGTGATGCCTAGCTGGCAGGCGGAAAGGTAGGCGTCGAGCTGGTTGTGTACCTTGCGCAGAATGGTGCCGCGCCAGCCGTGCTGGTTGGCGATGGTCTCCACGCGCGTGGCGCGCAGCTTGACCATGGCGAACTCGGCGGCGACGAAGAAGCCGTTGAGCAGGACCAGGAACAGGGCGAACAGGATCAGGCCGAAATCGGCGAAGTACGTCAGGAAGTTGCTACTAGGGGAAGGGTCCATGGTTCTGTTGGATTAAGAATGGACGGACAAGAATGCGGTTCGTGGGGCCTGGCTGGCAAGCCCGTCTATACCAGAGTCGAAGTCGAGCATCGTTATGCGCGGCTCTCGACCTGCTGCGGCGGGAAGTGGCAGGTGAAGCTGCTGCCCTTGCCCGGCACACTGCTGATGTCCAGGGTACCGCGGTGGCGCAGCAGCACGTGCTTGACGATGGCCAGACCCAGGCCGGTGCCGCCGGTGCTGGCGTTGCGGCTGGAGTCCACGCGGTAGAAGCGCTCAGTCAGGCGCGGCAGGTGCTTGGGATCGATGCCGATGCCGCTGTCCTGGACGGCCAAATGCGCACCTTGCTCATCGGCCCACCAGCGGATGCGGATTTCGCCTTCCTCGGGGGTGTACTTCACGGCGTTGAACACCAGGTTGGAGAAGGCGCTGCGCAGTTCCGCCTCGCTGCCCTTGAGCTTCACTTTTGCATCCGCTTCCAGGCTGATCCGGTGATTGCGTGCGCCGGACAGCGCCTGGGCGTCGTTGCGGATCGACAGCAGCATCAGGTCTATCGCCACCGGCTTGTTGTCCGCCGGGTAGTCGGTGGCCTCCAGCTTGGCCAGCAGGAGGAGGTCGTTGAGCAGGTTCTGCATGCGCCCGGCCTGCTGCTGCATCTGCTGCAGCGCGCGGGTCCAGCGCGGGTTCACGTCTTCGACATTGTCCAGCAGCGTCTCCAGGTAGCCGGCGATCACTGTCAGCGGCGTACGCAGTTCGTGGGAAACGTTGGCAACGAAGTCCTTGCGCATCTGTTCCAGCTGATGGACGCGGGTCACGTCGCGCACCAGCATCAGGTGCTCGCCGGCGCCGTAGAGGGTGATGTGGAACTGCAGGCGCAGGTTGTCGTTGATCGGCGAGGAGAGCTCCAGCGGCTCGCGATAATCCTCGCTCTCGAAATATTCCTTGAAGCGTGGATGGCGCACCAGGTTGGTCACCGGCTGGCCGCCGTCCTGCGGGCTCTTCAGGCCCAGCAGGCGCTCGGCGGACTGGTTCCACCATTCCAGGTTGCCGTCGCGGTCGAGCAGGATCATGCCGTCGCGCAGCGCCGCGGTGGATTCCTGCATGCGGTCGATGACTGCCTGCAAGCGCCCGCGAGCGCGCTGGTTGCGCCGCTGCAGGTGGTAGATGCTGTCGAAGATCTCTCCCCACAGACCGTAGCCATCGGGTGGGGCTTCATCGGGCTGGTGGTTCTTCAGCCACTTGTGCAGGCGCAACAGTTGCCAGGTCGACCAGCCGAGGTAGGCGGCCAGCGCCACGGCGATGGCCCAGCCGTATTGCCCGGTGATCAGACCGAGCAAGGCGCCGGCGGCTACGACTAGCAGCAGGTGGCGTATCAGCACGCCACTCCAGTTCTGGGTCACGAAATTCCGTTCCTTGTGCCCGGCGAGTCGGCTTTGACTCGATCAGCTTTTGGTCGAGAAACGATACCCGGTGCCGCGCACGGTCTGAACCAGATTTTCGTAGACCTCGCCCAGCGCCTTGCGCAGGCGGCGGATGTGCACGTCGACCGTGCGCTCCTCGACGTAGACGTTGCCGCCCCAGACTTGGTCCAGCAGCTGGCCGCGGGTGTAGGCGCGCTCCTGGTGGGTCATGAAGAACTGCAGCAGGCGGTATTCGGTCGGGCCCATTTCGGCGGGCTTGCCGTCGATGGTCACGCGGTGGCTGATCGGGTCGAGCATCAGGCCGCCGACTTCGATCGGCGTCTCGCTGTCGCCGGCGCCGGTGCGGCGCAGCACGGCCTTCAGGCGGGCGACCAGTTCGCGTGGGGAGAACGGCTTGGTGATGTAGTCATCTGCGCCGACTTCCAGCCCCTGGATCTTGTTGTCCTCTTCGCCCTTGGCGGTGAGCATGATGATCGGGATGGCCGAGGTCAGCTCGTCGCGCTTCAGGCGGCGGGCCAGTTCGATGCCGGAAGTGCCCGGGAGCATCCAGTCGAGCAGGATCAGGTCCGGTTTGCGATCGACGATCACCGCGTGAGCCGTCTGGGCGCTGTCGGCCTCCAGACATTCGTAGCCGGCCATCTCCAGGGCCACGGCGATCATTTCCCGGATCGGAGCTTCGTCATCGACGATGAGGATTGTCTTGCCAACCATGCTGAGGCCTCAGAAATTCTGTAATGCGCCGCATTAGATAACGGAAATATTTCATGAATGTGACACCCGGATGTTAGCCGAGCCTCATCCCAGAGCGCTCGTCTATGCTGATCGGGTCGCCGTGCGTTTAGCGTGCGGCGCAAACGCAGTGCACCGGCCCGGTCGGCGGTGTGCCCGGCAGCTGGTCCTGCCGGAGTTATGCGATGACGGTAGTGAGTGCGTTGTCGACGTCGCCCTGGCCGGCCCTGCCTGCAAGATCGCCCGCCTTTGCGCCTGCACTCGCGCCAATCCACCTCACCAGAGGAGATGCGCTCATGAAACTGCTATTCCCGGCCCTGGCTCTGGGCCTGATGCTGCCCGCGGTATCCGCCCTGGCCGCCGGCCCCGGCATGGAGAAGAACGGCATGCTGGTCGATGCCAAGGGCATGACGCTCTACACCTTCGACAAGGACAGTGGCGGCAAGTCGATGTGCAACGGCGGCTGCGCGCAGAACTGGCCACCGCTGATGGCTGCCGCCGATGACAGCGCCATGGGCGACTGGACGCTGATCAAGCGCGATGACGGTAGCGCCCAGTGGGCCTACAAGGGCAAGCCGCTGTACACCTTCATCCAGGACAAGAAGGCCGGCGACATGGTCGGCGATGGCAAGATGGGCGCCTGGCACATGGCCAAGCCGTAAGACCACGGCCCGTCCTTGCTCCCATGGTTGGGGGCGTAGGAGCGGACTTCGTCCGCGATGGTCTCCAGCGCGCTGTGGGCCAATCGCGGACGAAGTCCGCTCCTACCAAATGGCTGTGATCAACGCAGCGCGAAATCCAGCACGGTGCCGAGGAAGATCGCCAGCCCCGCCCAGTGGTTGTGCAGGAAGGCCTTGAAGCACTTCATTGGCTCGCGGTCGCGAGTCGAGTGGAACTGCCAGGCGAAGCAGCCCGCGGCCACCACCAGGCCCAGGTAGTAGGGCAACTGCATGCCCAGCTTGTTGCCGGCCAGGATCAGCAGCAGGAGCATCAGGCCCTGCAGCATCAGGTTGATCGCGCGGTCGGCGTCGCCGAAGAGGATCGCCGTGGACTTCATGCCCATCTTCAGGTCGTCCTCGCGGTCGGTCATCGCGTAGTAGGTGTCATACGCTACGGTCCACAGCACGTTGGCGAAGAACAGCAGCCAGGCCACCGCCGGCAGGGTGCCGCTGGCCGCGGTGAAGGCCATCGGGATGCCCCAGGAGAACGCCGCGCCCAGCACCACCTGCGGGTAGTAGGTGTAGCGCTTCATGAAGGGGTAGAGCGCCGCGATGGCCGCGCCGCCGAAAGACAGCCAGATAGTCTGCGCGTTGGTGCACAGCACCAGCACGAAGCTCAAGCCCAGCAGCACGAAGAAGGCGATCCAGGCCTCGCGCACGGTGATCCTGCCGGTCGCCAGCGGGCGCGCCTTGGTGCGTTCGACGTGGCCGTCCAGCTTGCGGTCGGCGAAGTCGTTGATCACGCAGCCGGCCATGCGCATCAACACCGTGCCGAGGACGAAGATCACCAGGTTCTTCACGCTCGGCAGGCCGCCGCTGGCCATCCACAGCGCCCACAGCGTCGGCCAGAGCAGCAGGTAGATGCCGATCGGCTTGTCCATGCGCGTCAGCTGGATGAAGTCCCAGGCGCGGGGATGCACGCGGGCGAGGGGTTTGATCAGGGCGACGAACATGGCGGCCTCCGGAAAACGATCCGGGAATTATACGGGCTGTTGTTCCGCGCGTTGCCAGAGTGTCGGCAGGAATACTTCGGCGACCAGCACGCCCAGGCCATCGCGGCTGAAGCACGAGCGGCGGCCCCACAGGCGCTCGGCGCGCACTTCGGCCGGAAGGCTGGCGGCCGGGTAGCGGCAGACCTCGATGGGCCCGCGCTGGAAGGCGCGGTCGCTGAACAGCAATTCGCCGAGGGAGCGCGTGCCGAGCAGGCGCAGATCGAAGCCGGAGCCCTCCAGCGCCGAGCGTGCGGCCACGCTGCGGGCGAATACCCAGGGCGTGCCGTGGCCCTTCAGGTACACCTCGCGTACCCAGCCCTGGCTGCCATCGCGTACGCCCAGCGCGGCGCACTCATCGGTACGCAGGCGGTGCCAGCCCTCGGCCAGGGGTTGCACCGCAAATGCTCCTTCGGACAGCGCGGTCAGGCGGCGCGTCAGCGAGCCTTCGTCGAACAGCCAATCCACCACCTGGGCGGCGGGAGCGGGGTGCAACTGGGCGGCGGTGAGCCAGCGGGGCGGGTGAATCAGGGCGGCTTCGGGCACGGCGTGGACTGCGGTTGGCCAGGGACGCGGCAGCTTAACATGGCGGCTTTGCGGCTCCGATTGCGTTGTCTGCAAGAGTGCCTTACGCAAAACCCCACCAAAGGTTTGGCCGCTTGCCCGGCATTTTTCCAGGGCTTGCGTCGCAAGCCCATCGCCAGTACAAAGCCGGACATTGGATGCACCGACGTCCAAGTGACAAGAACATGAGGGTGATAGCTGATGAAAAAGTGGCAGTGCGTTGTTTGTGGCCTGATCTATGACGAGAACCAGGGCTGGCCGGAAGAGGGCGTCGCCGCCGGAACCCGCTGGGAAGACGTGCCGGAAGACTGGCTGTGCCCGGATTGCGGCGTCGGCAAGCTGGATTTCGAGATGATCGAGATCGGCTGATCCGCGAGCCATGGAATTCCCGCGACGGCGGCCTTCGGGCCGCCGTCTGCGTTTAAGGGCCCGGCAGGCCTGGGCCATGCGCGGTAGACTGGACGGACACCGGGTTGACCTTGCTGACGCAGCCCGGCGGCAGGGGCGCCGTTGGCCGGCGCGGGTAAAGTGAGTTAGGTTCACGTCGCAATCGCAGGAGGGCTTGGCTGATGCGCAAATGGCAATGCGTGGTCTGTGGCTTCATCTACGACGAAGCGCTGGGGTTGCCCGAAGAGGGCATCGCTCCCGGCACACGCTGGGAAGACATCCCGGCGGACTGGGTCTGCCCGGATTGCGGCGTAGGCAAGATTGACTTCGAGATGATCGAAATTTCCTGAACCCTGCCGAGAAAACGAATCAACGCGGCGGCCCGATGGCCGCCGTGCCGTCTTTTGGAAATGGAGAGAGCAATGAGCGAAAACGCACCGCTGGTGATCATCGGCACAGGCCTGGCCGGTTACAACCTGGCCCGCGAGTGGCGCAAGCTGGACGCAGAGACGCCGCTGTTGCTGATCACTGCCGATGACGGCCGCTCCTACTCCAAGCCGATGCTCTCCACCGGCTTCTCCAAGGACAAGGATGCCGATGGCCTGGCCATGGCCGAGGCGGGCGCCATGGCTGACCAGCTCAAGGCACGCATCCTCACCCACACCCGTGTCACCGGCATTGACCCGGGCCACCGGCGCATCTGGATCGGCGAGGAAGAAATTCACTACCGTGACCTGGTGCTGGCCTGGGGCGCCGAGACCATTCGCGTACCGGTGGAGGGTGACGCCCAGGACCTGATTTTCCCGATCAACGACCTGGAAGACTACGCGCGCTTCCGCAACGCCGCCGCCGGCAAGCGCCGCGTGCTGCTGCTGGGCGCCGGTCTGATCGGCTGCGAATTCGCCAATGACCTCTCCAGCGGAGGCTACCAGTTGGATGTCGTTGCCCCTTGCGAGCAGGTCATGCCCGGCCTGCTCCACCCGGCTGCCGCCCAGGCGGTGCAGCAGGGGCTGGAAGGCCTCGGCGTGCGTTTCCACCTCGGCCCGGTACTGAACAAGCTGGAGCGCGCTGGCGATGCCCTGGAGGCGCACCTCTCCGATGGCCAGGTAATTCCCTGCGATCTGGTGGTTTCCGCGGTCGGCCTGCGCCCGCGCATCGACCTGGCCGCCGCCGCCGGCCTGGATATCAATCGTGGCGTGATGGTGAACCGCGAACTGCGTACTTCTCACGCCAACATCTACGCCCTGGGCGACTGCGCCGAGGTCGATGGTCTCAACCTCCTCTACGTGATGCCGCTGATGTCCTGCGCCCGTGCGCTGGCGCAGACTCTGGCTGGAAGGCCGACCCCGGTGGCCTATGGCGCCATGCCGGTGACCGTGAAGACACCGGTGTGCCCGCTGGTGGTGTCGCCGCCACCGCGCGGCAGCGATGGCGAATGGCAGGTGGAAGGCTCTGGCCCGGACCTCAAGGTGGTGTGCCGGGATACCGCCGGTCGATTGCTCGGTTATGCCCTCACAGGGGCCGCCGTGAGCGAAAAACTCTCCCTGAACAAGGAGTTGCCGGCCCTGCTGGCGTGACAGGCGTCGCCTATGGCGGTTTTGCCTTGGGAAACTGCTCGCAAATTGTCAGACGATACTGGCGTACCAGCTTTCGGCGTGCCATTCTCCCCCCGTCTGCCGCAGCCTAGAGCCTGTACGGCAAGGCTGCGGTGCCTTGGGCGCTGTTGGGAAGACAGCACGGACACAACAACAACAAACCGTCAAAGAGGCATTTATGTGTAAACCAGAACTCGCCGCCGCGATCGCCGAGAAGGCCGACCTCACCAAAGAACAAGCCAACAAGGTGCTGAACGCGCTGCTGGATGAAATCACTGGCGCGCTCAACCGCAAGGACAGCGTTACCCTTGTCGGTTTCGGTACCTTCGTTCAGCGCCACCGTGGCGCCCGTACCGGCAAGAACCCGCAAACCGGCCAGCCGGTCAAGATCAAAGCCAGCAACACCGTTGCCTTCAAACCGGGCAAGGCGCTGAAAGACGCGGTCAACTGATCGCTTCGAACCCGGAGCCAGAGCGGCTCCGGGTTGCCTCCTCAGTTACATAATCCCTCCAAAAGACCGGATGTAGTCCGTTTTCAAACTGGCTACAATGCGCAGACTTTTGTCTCGAACGTCGAGGTTTGTGCATGAAATTCCGTCTTCTCCTGTGGATGCTCGGTCGCCTGATGGCCAAGGCCAGCCGCGAAAACCCGGCATTCCAGAAGCAGCTCGAAGGCAAGGACCTGGTGTTCCAGCTCCACACCCTCGATGGCAAGGTTGCCCGCCACTACATCGTCAAGGACCTCAAGGTCAGCGCCCGTCGCGGCACTCATCCGAGCCCGGCTTTTGCCCTGGGCTTCAAGGATGGCGCCTACGGCTTCGCCACCATGACTTCGAAGAATCCGCAACTGGCCTTCATGCAGGGCATCCAGAACAAGGACATTCAGATCCAGGGCAACCCCGGCCTGGTGATCTGGTTCCAGGGCCTGGTGAAGTACCTCAAGCCGAAGAAGAAAGCCGCGCCGGCCAGCGACAAGAAAGCCGCCTGAGGCGCCTTTCTACGGACATGAAAAAGGCCCCTGACGGGGCCTTTTGCATGTTGCATTGCGCCGGCTTCAGCGCCGATACATTCAATGCGCCGGATTGAACTGGCTGGCCAGCTCGCGCAGCACCGCTTCGGCGTCGAGGACCTTGCGTACAGCGTCCTCAGCCTTTTCACGCGGGATATCCAGGCGGTCCAGCAAGTCCTGCGGAATGTCGGTCTCCGGGCCGCTGCCGATGCCATGGTTGCGCAGCAGGCGGGTCGCCAGGCACACCAGGTTGGCGTAGGCCGAGTAATCGCCAGCGTAGGACGGGTCGTGCTGGAAGCGCAGCGCGGTGTAGATCTCTTCGGGCATGTCCCAGGTGCGCATCAGCCAGGCGCCGATCTGCTCGCGGGTGATGCCCAGCAGGTGCTGCTCGACGAGGTTGTGCTCGACGTGCGGGTTCACTTCCAGGTGCCGGCAGATCAGCGAGAAATGCGGCGGGAAGATGTGCGCCAGGACCAGGTAGCCGATGCTATGCAGCAGGCCGCCCAGGTAGGTCAGGCCGGCTTCCGGGCGCTCGGCGCGAGGCACTGCGCGGGTCAGCCCCTCGATCACCGCGGCGGTATAGATCGCCTGGTGCCAGTAGGGCGTGGCGTGTTGCGGCTGGTCCTTGGGCAGACTCAGGGTCTTGCCCAGGGCCAGGCCGAGGGCGAGGTTGATCACCAGGTCGAAGCCCAGCACGCGGACGATGGCGTCTTCCACCGAGCGGATCTTGCCGGGCGCGGCGTAGTAGGGCGAGGCCGCCCAGCTGACTACCTGCGCGGCCAGGGCCGGGTCGGTTTCCACCACGCCGGTGATGTCGTCCACCGTGGCATTGGGGTCGACACGCAGCTTGATGATCTTCTGCGCGGTTTCCGGCAGCGGCGGAATCTCGATGGTTTCCTCGAGACGCTGCTGGATGCGGCGGGCGGTGAACGCCTGCACGGCCTGGGTGATTTCCTTGCGGTCATCGTCCGGGCGGTCGAGGTTCGGTCGGATCGACTCCAGCGCCACGCCAAAGCGCGCCGCGCTGGCTTTTTCCAGCAGGCTGCGGAAGGACGCGGTGGGAATCTCCAGCAGCGTGCCCGGCGCGCCGGACTCGATCAGCAGCTGGGGTTCCTGCAGCAGGCGCTCGTCATACAGGCACGGCGAGCTGGTCAGCGGCGGCAGCGCCGGCAGGCGGCCGAGCTGGTGCTTGCCGAGCATGCGCTCCAGGCGATCGGGCTTGACCGCCACCAGCTTGCGTCCGGTGAGTTCGGCCAGGCGGTTGAGGTCCAGCAACTGGCTTTGCGGGAACAGCACCAGCAAGGTGCCGACGGCATCTTCCAGCAGGCTGGCCTGCACCCGGCGGGCGGCCGGAAGCGTGGTGGCATCGCAGACTTCGCGAGAGGCAATGCCTAGCTTGGCGAGCAGCTGCAGGATGACCTCTGGGGCCTGCGAGGAGTCGGATGGGGCGCGTGCGGCGTCGCTCATGAATGTGATCCGGTTATCAACGGCTGGGTCGGAGTATAACCACGCAGTCAGCGTGACCGAGCAGTCAACTGACCGATGAGAGTGAAATACATCACACTTGTCCGTATTGCTGTCCGTGTCGCAGCCAGCGTGCCAGCAATGGGCTGACCGATTGCGGCCAGTGTGCGAGTAAGGCTTGAGCGGCATCGCGTACGGCTGGCAGCAGGTCGGCGTCGCGCATCAGGTCGGCGACCTTGAATTGCAGCAGGCCGGTCTGGCGGGTGCCGAGCATTTCGCCGGGGCCGCGCAGCTCCAGGTCCTTTTCGGCGATGACGAAGCCATCGCAGGTCTCGCGCATGATCCCCAGGCGCTCGCGGCCGATCTGCGACAGCGGCGGGTGGTAGAGCAGCACGCAGTGGCTCGCCGCGCTGCCCCGGCCGACCCGGCCGCGCAGCTGGTGCAACTGGGCCAGGCCCAGCCGTTCGGGGTTCTCGATGATCATCAGGCTGGAGTTGGGCACGTCCACGCCGACCTCGATCACCGTGGTGGCGACCAGCAACTGCAGCAGGCCTTCCTTGAAGGCCTCCATGATCACGGCCTTGTCCGCCGGCTTCATGCGCCCGTGGATCAGGCCGACGCGCAGCTCACCCAGTGCCGAGGAGAGTTCCTCGTAGGTGGTCTCGGCGGCCTGGCAGGTCAGTTCTTCGGACTCTTCGATCAGCGTGCACACCCAGTAGGCCTGACGACCTTCAGCGCAGGCGGCGCGAACCCGCTCGATCACTTCGATGCGGCGGCTGTCGGCCACCAGCACGGTGTTCACCGGCGTGCGGCCGGGCGGCAGCTCGTCGAGGATCGAGGTGTCCAGGTCGGCGTAGGCGCTCATCGCCAGGGTTCGTGGGATCGGTGTGGCGGTCATGATCAGCTGGTGCGGGCAGAGCCGTCCGTCCACGCCTTTCTGGCGCAGGGCGAGGCGCTGCTGCACGCCGAAGCGGTGCTGCTCGTCGATGATCACCAGGGCCAGGCGCTTGAACTTCACTTCGTCCTGGAACAGCGCGTGGGTGCCGACGATCATCGGCGCGCCGCCGGCGATCTGCTCCAGCGCACTGGCGCGGGCCTTGCCCTTGAGCTTGCCGGCCAGCCAGGCGACTTCGATGCCCAGCGGCTGCAGCCACTTGGTGAAGTTGAGGAAGTGCTGCTCGGCAAGGATCTCGGTGGGCGCCATCAGCGCCACCTGGTAGCCGGCCTCCAGTGCTTGCAGGGCGGCGAGGGCGGCGACCACGGTCTTGCCAGCACCCACGTCGCCTTGTACCAGGCGCAGCATCGGCTCGGGCTGGGCGAGGTCGTAGGCGATCTCCGCACCGACTCGCTGCTGCGCGCCGGTGGGCTTGAAGCCGAGGTTCTTCAGGTACAGCGCCGGCAGTCGCTTGGCCGGTGGCAGCTGCGGCGCGGCCTGGGAGCGCACGCTCTCGCGCAGGCGTTGCAGCGACAGCTGGTGGGTCAGCAGTTCCTCGAAGGCCAGGCGGTGCTGCGCCCAGTGGCGGCCTTCGGCGAGCTCTTCCAGATCGGCGTCCGGCGGCGGCCGATGCAGGTAGCGGATGGCTTCGTCCAGCGGGCCCAGGCGGTAGTCGCGGGCCAGCTCCGCCGGCAGCCAGTCCGGCAGGCTCGACGGGCCGAGGCGCGCCAGGGTCTGCTCGCTCAGCTGGCGCAGACGCTGCTGGGTAAGGCCTTCGGTGGTCGGGTAGATCGGTGTCAGCGTCTGCTCCACCGGCGCCGCGACGGCGTCGGTGAGCGAGCGGTATTCGGGGTGGTAGATCTCCAGGCCCGATGCGCCGGGGCGCGCCTCGCCGTAGCAGCGCAGGTGCGTGCCGCGCTTGAGGTTTTCCTTCTGCGCCTGGCTGAAGTGATAGAAGCGCAGGCTCAGCGTGCCGGTGCCGTCCTGCAGGCGCACCAATAAACTGCGACGCTTGCCCATCACCACGTCGGCGCCGGAGACCACGCCTTCGACCACCGCATCCTGCCCCGGGCGCAGCGCGCCGATGGGCGTGATGCGGGTGCGGTCCTGGTAGCGCAGCGGCAGGTGGAAGAGGATGTCCTGGAGGTTCTCCAGGCCGACCTTCGCCAGCTTCTCCTCCAGCGCGGCGCCTACGCCCTTGAGCGCGGTGACCGGGACGTTAGACAGATCGGTCATGCCGGCTCGGCTTCACCCTTGACGGTCGGCTTGGCGACCGAACAGAGGCGGATCGAGTCGGCCAGCACCTCTATCGCTCGCGGCCGCGGGAAGCTGGCGCGCCAGGCGATGGCGACGGTACGGAAGGGCACTGGCGCGCTGAACGGACGCACTTCCAGCACGCCCGGCGCGTAGTGGTGGCTGTCCACGGCGGAGAACGGCAGCACCGACACGCCCAGGCCGGAGGCGACCATGTGGCGGATGGTTTCCAGCGAGCTGGATTCCACCGTGGTGTGCTTGTTCTCGCTGCCCTTGTGGGTCGTCGGGCAGGCTTCGAGCACCTGGTCGCGGAAGCAGTGGCCTTCGCCGAGCAGCAGCAGGCTCTTGTCGTTGAGCAGCTCCGGGTCGATGGTCTTCTTCGCGGTCCATTGGTGGTCCGCCGGCATCAGCACGTAGAAGGGCTCGTCGAACAGCTGCAGGGTCAGCACGTCGGCTTCCTGGAACGGCAGGGCGATGATGATCGCGTCCAGCTCGCCGGTGCGCAGCTTGTCGCGCAGGATGTGGGTGAAGTTTTCCTCGATGTACAGCGGCATCTGCGGAGCGACCCGATGCAGCTGCGGGATCAGGTGCGGGAACAGGTACGGGCCGATGGTGTAGATGGCGCCGACCTTGAGCGGCGAGGTCAACTGGTTCTTGCCGGCCTGGGCCAGTTCGCGGATGCCCTGGGCCTGTTCCAGCACCTTCTGCGCCTGCGCCACGATGCCTTCGCCGACCGGGGTCAGGCGCACCGCACTCTTGCTGCGCTCGAAGATCAGCACGCCGAGCTCGTCTTCCAGCTTCTTCACGCCCACCGACAGGGTCGGCTGGCTGACATGGCAGCGCTCCGCGGCGCGGCCGAAGTGTTGCTCCTGGGCAAGCGTGACGATGTAGCGCAGTTCGGTCAGGGTCATGGCGACTAAATCCGTTGAGGTGGCCCAAGCATAGCGGCTGCACCGCCGCGAACCAACCGCGCTAAACTGCCGAGCTTTGATTCGCGGAGCCAAGCATGAGCAAGAGCACCTTCCCGAGCCTGATGATCGTCGGTTGCGGCGATGTCGGCAGCCGCCTGGGGCGTCAACTGGCCGCGCAGGACTGGCGCGTCCATGGCCTGCGTCGCAACGTCGCCGCGCTGCCGCTGGAAGTGCTGCCGGTGGCAGGTGACCTGGCCCAGCTCGAATGCCCCGATACCTGGCCGGTCGGCAGCCTGGATTACCTGGTGTACTGCGCCGCCGCGACCCAGCATGACGAGGCTGGTTATCGTGCCGCCTATGTCGAAGGCCTGCGCAATACCCTCGGTTGGCTCAAGCAGCGCGGGCAGACGCCCAAGCGCCTGCTGTTCGTTTCCAGCAGCGGCGTGTATGCCCAGCGCAATGGCGAGTGGATCGACGAGACCTCGCCGGCCGAGGCCGAAAGCTATTCCGGCAGCGTGATGCTCGAAGCCGAGCAGGTGGCGCTGCAGAGCGGCATTCCCGCCAGCGTCGTGCGTCTCACCGGCATCTACGGCCCCGGCCGCGAGTGGCTGCTCAAGCAGGTGCGCGAGGGCTACCGCGTAGCCAGCGAGCCGCCGCTGTACGCCAACCGCATTCACGCCGAGGACTGTGCCGGCCTGCTGGCGCATCTGCTGGAGGCCGATCGCCAAGGTGTTGCGCTGGAAGACTGCTACCTCGGCGTCGACAACGACCCCGCTGCATTGCATGACGTGGTCGCCTGGCTGCGCTCGCACCTTGGCGTGACCCACTGGGCCGACGAGCAGACCGTGCGCCGCGCCGGCAGCAAGCGCTGCAGCAATGCTCGCGCCCGTGCGCTGGGCTGGGAGCCGCGTTACCCGAGCTTCCGCGAAGGCTACGCGGCGATTCTCGCGGGCAAGCAGGACTGATGGACGCCAACCGGCTGCTGGTGCGCCCCTGGTTGCCGGGGGTGGAGTTGTTCCACGCGGACTTCTCCGGCCAGCCGTTCGGGCGTCATAGCCACGATGCCTTCGCCATCGGCGCCATCCTGCACGGCGCTGGCGGCTACCAGTGCCGTGGCGCGCACCACGTGCTGCCGGCCGGCACCCTGTCGCTGATGAACCCGGAGGAGCCACATACCGGCAATGCCGAGTCCGAGCGTCTGGTCTACCGCATGCTCTACATCGAGGAGTCGCGCCTGCTCCCGCTGCTGGGCCGCAAGCAGTTGCCGCGCGGCTTCCAGGCGCTCAATCCGAACGATGACGGGCAGGTGGCGGAAGCGCTGCGGCGTGTGGCCAGCGAGTTCGAACGCAACGATGCGCTGGCGCTGGAAAGCGAACTGCTGGCGCTGCTGGAGTTGGTGTTCGTCCGCCACGGTGGCATGCGCCCGACGGCCTCGGCCGCGCGCGATGGCAGTGCCACCACAAAGCTGCGGGATTATCTGGAGGCGCATTACCGCGAGGCAGTCAGCCTCGAAGAACTCGCCACGCTGTTGCAGCGCCATCCGCGCCACCTGATCGAAGCCTTCCGCAACGCCTACGGCGTGCCGCCGCATACCTATCTGCTGCAGCGACGCATCCGCGAGGCCAAGCGCCTGCTGGTGGCTGGCGAGAAGCCGCTGGATGTCGCGCTCACCCTGGGCTTCTACGACCAGGCGCATTTTTCCGGCACCTTCCGCCGCTTCACTGGCGTCACTCCCGGACGTTTCCTGCGCGCCACGCGCACCTGAGTTTCTTCCAAGACTCCACGAGGTCGGTCCTTTCAGACTGCGCGACGCCGCATTCGGGAGATCGCCATGTTCGCCGCCTTCGCGCTGGTTGCCAGCACTCACTTCGCCGCCCTGCTGTCGCCGGGGCCGGATTTCTTCCTGCTGATTCGCGCTGCGCTTTTGCGCGGCAGGCGCCATGCAGACGGCTGCGCAGCGGGCATCTCCCTGGCCAATCTGGCCAGCATGCTGCTGGTGTTGTTCGTCCTCGGCCTGCTGCCGGAGGTGGCGAGCCATGGGCTGCGCGTCGTGCAATTGCTGGGAGGTGGCTATTTCGTCTGGCTCGGTACGCAGGCTCTGCTGGCGCGGCGGAAGCTGGAGATTCCCACAGCCGGCGGCAACCACAAGGCGGGCGGCTTCCTGCGGGGAGTGCGCGAGGGGTTCCTGGCCAGCAGCCTGAATCCCAAGCTGCCGATCTTCTATGCCGGGCTGTTCGGCGTACTCGGGCAGTTCCACCTGCCCGCCTGGGCACTGGGGGCCTGCGTGCTGTGGATGGGCGCGGTGGTACTGCTGTGGGACATGGCGCTGGTGCGCCTGCTGGATCGCCCGCGCTGGCGCGGCTGGCTGAAGCGTCGGGTGACGGCGCTGGACATGATCTGCGGGGGATTGCTGCTGGCGCTGGGCGGCTGGCTGCTGTGGAGCGGGCTGCGCTGATGCTGTCAGCCCGTCCGCTTGCGGATCAGTCGCGCTCCAGGGTCCAGACCTTGTTGCCCGGCGCGTAGCTGGGCATTTCATCGGCCTGGGCGCGATTTACCGCCTCGAACAGCTCCAGCTTGTCGCCGTCACGCTCGAACAGATACTCGCGGCCTTGCTGGCCCTGTTGCAGCCAGATGCTGTCGTTGTCGCCGCTCATGGCCGCGCAGTCGCCGGCCAGGCACAGCGCGTAGCGGTCGAAGCCCGGCATGCCTTCGAGGCTGCCGTTGGAGAGGAACTTGACCTTGCTGCCCTTGCCTTCGCCTTCCTCGATGATCCAGGTGCCGTTGAGGTAGGCCGCATACAGGGCGTTCTCGAAGGTGCTGCCGGCCGATGCCTGCGTCGCGGGCTGCTCCTTGGGACGCAGGAAGCGCTGTTCGGGCCAGTTGTCGCTGCCTACCTGCACCAGTTCCTTGCCGTCCAGCTCCAGGGATTCCTGGTTGCTGCCGTAGAACTCCACGCGGTAGTGCTTGGGATCGGTCTGGGTAAGCTGCCCTTCGCCCAGCTCGAAGCCGTTGCTGAAGGTCGCCTGGCTGGCCTTGGTGTCCAGCTTCCATTCCAGGTTCGGGCCGTAGGCCAGCAGCGCCTCGCGCAGCTTGCCACCTTTGCCGGCAGCATCGATGGCGGCCTGGTTGACCCAGACGCCGGAAGGGTCGGACGGGGTGCCGGCGCAGCCAGTAAGCAGGCCGATCAGAGCGCTCAGGATCAGGGCGCGACGCATGTTTGCTCCTTGCAGACAAAGGAACGGGGAAAGGGTCTGATGACGTTTCGTCGTGAACCGCGTTGCCGCGTCAAATCACGCCAGGCTAGACGCGGGGCGACGGTAATGGCGCTCCCTTACCTAGCCCCGCAACGACGCATGGCGTGATTTGACGCGCAACCCGAAGGAGCGGGCCGCATTTTGCGCAGCGCTTCGTTACTCATCGTTCATTTGGAGTGACCAAACCACACGATTCGCGCCTCACCCTGCGCAAAATGCGGCTCCGTCGCGGCCACGTCGAAACGACATCAGACCCTCCGGGGCCCCGTAGGTGTTTCGTAGCGCTTATTCCAGGACGACGATGGCGTCCATCTCGACCTGCGCGCCCTTGGGCAGTGCGGCGACGCCAATGGCGGCACGGGCCGGGTAGGGCTGGGTGAAGTACTTGCCCATGATCTCGTTGACCTTGGCGAAGTGCGAGAGGTCGGTGAGGAAGATGTTCAGCTTGGCGACGTCGTGCAGGTAGCCGCCGGAAGCCTCGATGACGGCTTTCAGGTTCTCGAAGACCTGGACGGTCTGCTCTTCGAAGCCCTCGACCAGTTCCATGGTTTTCGGGTCCAGCGGGATCTGACCGGAGACATAGACGGTGTTGCCGGCCTTGATCGCCTGGGAGTAGGTACCGATGGCGGCCGGAGCTTTGTCGGTGTGGATAACGGTCTTGGTCATGTCGACTCCTTAGGGTGGGATCAGCTGCGCATGCGGGTGATGCGGATCACGCCCTTGAGCGCGCGCAGCTTCTTGATGACGCGGGCCAGGTGCACACGGTCATGCACGCTGACGACGAGCTGGACCACGCTGATGCGGCCGTCGCGCTCGTCCATGCTGATCTTCTCGATGTTGCCGTCGGCGGCGTTGACGCTGGTCGCCAGCAGGGCGATCAGGCCGCGCTGGTGTTCCAGTTCGACGCGCAATTCGACGTTGAATTCGCCGGTGACATCCTTGGCCCAGCTGAGCTGGATGCATTTTTCCGGGTTGTGGCGAATCTCGCTGATGTTCCGGCAGTTCTCCAGGTGCACGACCATGCCCTTGCCGGCGGACAGGTGGCCGACGATCGGGTCTCCCGGGATCGGCGTGCAGCACTTGGCGTAGCTGAGCACCAGGCCCTCGGTGCCGCGAATCGCCAGCGGACCTTCGGCGCTGGGCGCTTCCTCGCCTTCGCTGGACAGCAGGCGGCGCGCGACCACGTAGGCCATGCGGTTGCCCAGGCCAATCTCTTCGAGCAGGTCCTCGAAGACTTCCATGCGGTATTCGCTGAGCACACCCTGGATGCGTTCCTGCGGAATCTTCTCCAGGTGGCTGTCGAAGCCGGCCAGGGTCTTGTTCAGCAGGCGCTCGCCGAGGTTGATCGACTCGGAGCGGCGCTGCAGCTTGAGCGCGTGGCGAATGTGCGTGCGCGCCTTGCCGGTGACCACGAAGTTGAGCCAGGCCGGGTTCGGCCGGGTGCCCGGCGCGGTGACGATTTCCACCGTCGCGCCGCTCTGCAGCGGTTCGGACAGCGGCGCCAGGCGGCGGTTGATACGGCAGGCGATGCAGCTGTTGCCGACGTCGGTGTGCACCGCGTAGGCGAAGTCGACCGCCGTGGAGCCCTTGGGCAACTCCATGATGCGGCCCTTGGGCGTGAAGACGTAGACCTCGTCCGGGAACAGGTCGATCTTCACGTTCTCGATGAATTCCAGCGAGTTGCCCGCGCGCTGCTGCAGTTCGAGGATGCCCTTCACCCACTGGCGGGCGCGGGCGTGGGTGCCCTTCTGGGCTTCCTCTTCGCTGGACTTGTACAACCAGTGCGCGGCGATCCCGTGGTTGGCCATCTCTTCCATCTCGCGGGTGCGGATCTGGATCTCGATGGGCACGCCGTGCATGCCGAACAGCGTGGTGTGCAACGACTGGTAGCCGTTGGCCTTGGGAATCGCGATGTAGTCCTTGAAGCGACCGGGGAACGGCTTGTACAGGTTGTGCACGGCGCCGAGCACGCGGTAGCAGGTGTCGACCTTGTCGACGATGACGCGGAAGGCGTAGACGTCCATGATCTCGTTGAACGCCTTGCGCTTGCCGCGCATCTTCTTGTAGATGCTGAACAGGTGCTTCTCGCGGCCCAGGACCTGGCCTTCCATGCCTTCGCGGGCGAGGCAGTTGACCAGCGATTCCTGGATCTTGCCGACGATCTCGCGGCGGTTGCCGCGGGCTTTCTTCACCGCCTGGCGGATGCGCTCGGAGCGCATCGGGTGCATGGCCTTGAAGCCCAGGTCCTCGAACTCCACGCGCATGCTGTGCATGCCCAGCCGGTTGGCGATGGGCGCGTAGATTTCCAGGGTTTCCTTGGCGATGCGCCGGCGTTTCTCGCCCGACAGCACTTCCAGCGTGCGCATGTTGTGCAGGCGGTCGGCCAGCTTCACCAGGATCACGCGGATGTCGCGTGCCATGGCCATGGCCATCTTCTGGAAGTTCTCGGCCTGCGCCTCGGCCTTGGACTCGAAGTTCATCTGGGTCAGCTTGCTGACCCCGTCCACCAGTTCCGAGACGGTCTCGCCGAACTGCGCGGTGAGCGCTTCCTTGGCGATGCCGGTGTCCTCGATCACGTCGTGCAGCATGGCCGCCATCAGGCTCTGATGGTCCATGTGCATGTCGGCGAGGATGTTGGCGACGGCGAGCGGGTGCGTGACGTAGGCTTCGCCGCTGCGGCGGCGCTGCCCGTCATGGGCCTGCTCGGCGTAGTAGTAGGCGCGGCGGACCAGGTTGACCTGATCCGGGCCCAGATAGCTCGATAGCCGGTCGGCGAAGGCATCTATGCTCGGCATGGGTTCACCCCCTGCCGAGCAGTGCGTCGTGGCGCGCCGATTCGTCGGCCGGACATCGACTTACAGGGCCTCGTTGTTGGCCTCGTCTTCAAAAGCAGCGAACAGCGGCTCTTCTTCAACCACGTCCTCCTGCTGAACGATGTCAGCATCCACCAGGCCCGAGGCGATTTCGCGCAGGGCGACAACGGTGGGCTTGTCGTTTTCCCACGGTACCTTGGGCTCCTTGCCGCCGGTAGCCAGCTGGCGCGAACGCTTGGTGGCGAGCATGACCAGCTCGAAACGGTTATCGACGTTGTCCAGGCAGTCTTCAACGGTGACGCGGGCCATGGTGTTCCTCATTACGCAAATGGAGACCCGGAGAATTACCGGGCGGACTGGATAGTCTAAAAAATCGCCAATCTTTATGGAAGTGCCTTTGCTCGCCCGATTCAGGCCAGCAGGCGCTGCAGCAGCTCGGTATGGCGTTGCTGCTGGGCATCCTGGCGCAGCTGGCGGGCGCGGAAGATTGCCTTGAGGTCTTCCAGCGCGTGGGCGAAATCGTCGTTGATCACCAGGTGATCGTACTCCACATAGTGGCTCATTTCGCTGACGGCTTCCTGCATGCGCCGCTCGATGACCTCGTCGCTGTCCTGGCCGCGGTTGGTCAGGCGCTGGCGCAGGGCTTCCTGGGTCGGCGGCAGGATGAAGATCGACTGCGCCTGGGGCATCAGCCGGCGCACCTGCTGCGCGCCCTGCCAGTCGATCTCCAGGATCAGGTCGTTGCCCTCGGCCAGGGTCTTTTCCACCCAGCGCTGGGAGGTGCCGTAGAGATTGTCGAAGACCTGCGCGTGCTCGAGAAACTCGTTGCGTTCGAGCATGGCCTTGAAAGTGTCATGACCGACGAAGTGGTAGTTCACCCCGTCCACCTCGCCCGGGCGCATGCCGCGGGTGGTGTGGGAAACGGAAACGCGCACGCTGGGCATGGTGTCGAGCAGGGCCTTGACCAGGCTGGTCTTGCCGGCGCCCGACGGCGCGGAAACGATGTACAGGGTGCCGGACATGGCGCTTTCCTGGAGTAACGGTTGACTGAATGGAAGCCGGAGGCGTCCGGCTTACTCGATATTCTGGACCTGCTCGCGCATCTGCTCGATCAGGACCTTGAGGTTGACCGCTGCCTGGGTCGAGCGTGGATCGAAAGCCTTCGAACCCAGCGTGTTGGCCTCGCGGTTGAGTTCCTGCATCAGGAAGTCCAGGCGGCGGCCGGCAGCGCCGCCGGCCTTGAGCACGCGGCGCACTTCGGTGATGTGGGTGGTCAGGCGGTCGAGCTCTTCGGCGACGTCGCTCTTCTGCGCCAGCAGGACCATTTCCTGCTCCAGGCGCTGCGGGTCGAGCTCGGCCTTCATCTCGTTGAAGCGGTCGAGGATCTTCTGGCGCTGGTTGGCGAGCATCTGCGGCACCAGCTCGCGCAGGTTCACCACTTCTTCCTGCATGGCGCTCAGGCGTTCGTCGATGATCTTCGCCAGGTCCGCGCCTTCGCGGGCGCGGCCGGCCTTGAGCTCGTCCAGGGCCTGGTTGAAGGCGGCCAGGGCGCTGGCATTGAGCGCCTGCGGATCGGCGGCATCGCCCACCAGCACTCCCGGCCAGGCCAGCACGGCCAGCGGGTCGAGCGGGGCGGGCTGCTGGATCAGGCCGGCGACGGTCTCGGCGGCGGCGACCAGTTGCGCGGCGCGTTCGCGGTCGACCTGCAGCGGCTTGCCGGCGTTCTCCTCGTTGAAGCGCAGGGTGCATTCCACCTTGCCGCGCGACAGGCCCTGGCGCAGCGCCTCGCGCACCGCGCCTTCGAGGTCGCGGAAGGCTTCGGGCAGACGCAGGTTGGGCTCGAGGTAGCGATGGTTGACCGAGCGCAGCTCCCAACTGAGGGTTCCATGGGTGCCGGCGCGCTCGACGCGGGCGAAGGCGGTCATGCTGTGGACCATGGAATTACCTCGCTTGAAGACTGTGGGAAACGGCCGACAGGTCGTCGGAAACCGGCAATTGTAACCCAGCCTGGCGCGCCACCGCACACCGGCGGTGGTTGCGGCCGTCCGCTGGCCTCTATAATGGCCGACATTCCCCCGCCAGCAATCTGTACAGGATGCCTCCATGAACCGTCCCAGTGGCCGCGCCGCCGACCAACTGCGCCCGATCCGTATCACCCGCCATTACACCAAGCACGCCGAGGGTTCCGTGCTGGTCGAGTTCGGCGACACCAAGGTGATCTGCACCGTCAGCGCCGAATCCGGTGTGCCGCGCTTCCTCAAGGGCCAGGGCCAGGGCTGGCTGACCGCCGAGTACGGCATGCTGCCGCGCTCCACCGGCGAGCGTAACCAGCGTGAAGCCGCACGCGGCAAGCAGGGTGGTCGCACCCTGGAGATCCAGCGCCTGATCGGCCGCTCCCTGCGCGCCGCGCTGGACCTGAGCAAGCTGGGCGAGAACACCCTGTACATCGATTGCGATGTGATCCAGGCCGACGGTGGCACCCGCACTGCGTCCATCACCGGCGCGACCGTGGCGTTGATCGATGCGCTGGCCGTGCTGAAGAAGCGTGGTGCGCTCAAAGGCAACCCGCTCAAGCAGATGGTCGCTGCCGTTTCCGTGGGCATGTACCAGGGCGAGCCGGTGCTGGACCTGGACTACCTGGAGGATTCCGCCGCCGAGACCGACCTGAACGTGGTCATGACCGATGCCGGCGGCTTCATCGAGGTCCAGGGCACCGCCGAGGGTGCGCCCTTCCAGCCGGCCGAGCTGAATGCCATGCTGGAGCTGGCGCAGCAGGGCCTGCGCGAACTGTTCGAACTGCAGCGCGCCGCGCTGGCGGACTGATCCGCACTCGATACCCAACGGCAAGGAGCGAAAGGATGAGCGACGAAGTACCGGTACAGCAGGTTCAACCGAGCCAGGAAGCCCGCCAGTGGGCGATGTTCTGCCACTTCGCCGCCTTTCTCGGCTTCATCTTTCCCTTCGGCAACCTGCTCGGGCCGCTGATCGTCTGGCAGATCAAGCGTGAATCGGACCCGTTCGTGGACCGCCAGGGCAAAGAGGCGCTGAACTTCCAGATCACCGTGAGCCTCGCGGTGATGGTCAGCTTCCTGCTGATGCTGGTGGTGATCGGCTTCTTCCTGCTGGGGCTGGTGAGTATCGGCGCGCTGGTGCTCACCATCATCGCCGGGATCAAGGCCAACGAAGGGCTGGATTATCGCTATCCCTTCACCTGGCGCCCGATCAAGTAGGGGCTGAACTCCAGGCACGAAAAAGCCGGCTCGAAGCCGGCTTTTTTCTGTCCGCCTCTCGGCGGCACGACGGGGCTCAGATGCTCAGGGTCCAGTCGTAGTCCACGATCAGCGGCGCATGCTGGGAGAAACGCGGCTGGCGCGGCAGCTTGGCGCCGCGCACGAAGCGGCGCAGCCCCGGCGTGAGGATCTGGTAGTCGAAGCGCCAGCCCAGGTTGAGCAGCTCGGCCTGTTCGCTTTCCGGCCACCAGCTGTACTGGTCGCCTTCGCGGTTGACCTCGCGCAGGGCGTCGACGTAGCCCATGGTGCCGAAGATCTCATCCATCCAGCCACGCTCCGGCGCCATGAAGCCGGGCGATTGCTGGCATTCGCGCCAGTTCTTCACGTCCAGCTTCTGGTGCGCGACGTAGAGCGAGCCGCAATAGATGTATTCGCGGCGCTTGCGGCGCTGCTTGTTCATGTACTGGGCGAAATCGTCCATGAACTTGAACTTGTGGTTCAGGTTCTCGTCCCCTTCCTGCCCGGTAGGCAGCAGGAGAGTGGCGATACTCACCTTATCGAAATCGGCTTGCAGGTAGCGCCCGTAACGATCGGCCATCTCGAAACCCAGGCCGCTTATGACAGCCTTGGGTTGCAGACGACTATAGATTGCGACGCCACCCTGACTGGGCACTTCGGCATCGCAGGCGTACAGGAAGTAGCCATCCAGTTGGTAGGACGGGTCATCCAGATCGAAAGCGGAGGCGCGGGTATCCTGCAAGCAGATCACGTCGGCATTCTGGGCTTGCAGCCAACTGAGCAAACCACGCTCGGCTGCAGCCTGAATACCATTCACGTTCACACTGATGATCCGCATAAATGGCCCCCAAAATCACGTGTGTGTATGATACCCGAGCTCAAACGGTTTAGCTAAATTCATACCGGCCGGTTCTCTCCCATGCACGCATATCAACGCGATTTCATCCGCTTCGCCATCGAGCGCGGCGTTCTTCGCTTCGGCGAGTTCACCCTCAAGTCCGGGCGCACCAGTCCGTACTTCTTCAACGCCGGTCTGTTCAATACCGGGGTTGCACTGTCCCAGCTGGGTCGTTTCTACGCCAGCGCGGTGGTCGACAGCGGCATACCTTTCGACGTGTTGTTCGGCCCGGCCTATAAAGGAATCCCGCTGGCGGCCGCTACAGCGATTGCGTTGGCCGAACAGCACGGCCGCGACCTGCCCTGGTGCTTCAACCGCAAGGAAGCCAAGGACCATGGCGAAGGCGGCACGCTGGTCGGCGCGCCGCTGGCCGGCCGCGCGCTGATCATCGATGACGTGATCACCGCCGGCACTGCGATCCGCGAGGTCATGCAGATCATCGACGCCCAGGGTGCCCAGGCAGCCGGCGTGCTGATCGCGCTGAACCGTCAGGAGCGCGGCAAGGGTGAGCTGTCGGCGATCCAGGAAGTTGAACGGGACTTTTCGATTCCGGTCGTCAGCATTGTCTCGCTGGAGCAGGTATTGGAATATCTGGCCGGTGACGGTCAGCTCAAGCAGCATCTCGCGGCTGTCGAGGCTTATCGGGCGCAGTACGGTATCTAACCGCAACCAGGACGTAGGGCATGGCCAAGCAGGGTGCTTTCCGCTACAGGGTGTTGATGGGGCTTCTGGGAGCCATGCTCGCAGGCCAGGTGACGGCTGCCGGGCAGCCGACCAGCCAGGTCGAGATGTACCGTTACGTCAATGACAAGGGCATCACCGTCATCGACCGCCTGGGTGTCCCTCCGCAGTACATCGGCAAGGGCTACCAGGTGCTCAACGACCAGGGCCGGGTCATCCGCGAGGTTCCGCCGGCACCGACCGCCGCCGAGATCGAGCAGCGCAAGGCGGACGCCGCCCGCGCCAGCTCCGATCAGCAGTTGATGCGCATGTATACCAGCGTGGAAGACGTCGACCGTGCCCGCGATCGCAAGCTGGCCGAACTCGATGGGCTGGCCAGCGTGGCCAAGGGCAACCTGCAGTCGCTGAAGATGCAGCAGGCCAACCTGCAGGCCCGTGCCGCCGACCAGGAGCGCGCCGGTCGCCAGGTGCCGGACGACCTGGTCGCGCAACTGAGCAACCTGCGCGACGATGAACAGCGCCTGCAGCAGGATATCGCTCGCTACCAGCAGTTGCGGATTCAGGCGCAAAGCAGCTTTGCCTCCGATCGGGCGCGCTTCGCCCAGATATCCGGCGGTAATTGACGCGCCGTCCGCCGCGCTCACTGCTGCGGCGAGACGCGCTCGAATTCGTTGATCTTCCCGCGCAGCCAGTCCGGCAGGGGCTGGCTCGTCCGGTCCTCGCCGGCATAGGCGTAGATCAGTTCCCCCAGCGTCAGCAACTGTTCGTCACACCAGATCGACACCTGGAAGGTCAGGCTGCTGCGGCCCAGGCGGCTGACGCGTACGCCCATTTCCAGCCAGTCGTCGAAGCGTGCCGGCGCCAGATACTCCAGGGTGGTCTTCACCGCGAACAGGTCGCCGCCGCCACGCAGCAGGTCGGCCGGGTAGCTCACGCCCAGATGGCGGTAGTACTCGGTGGTGGCGACGTCGGCGTAGGTCAGGTAATTGCCGTTGAAGACGATGCCCTGTGGATCGACTTCCGACCAGCGCACGCGCAGGCCGTGGAAGAAGCTGAAGTCATTGCGGGAAACGGGAGACGCGGCCATGTCAGAAGGACTCCTGTAGACCTTTCGAGGCCGGGCATCCATGGGGCTGAAGCGGCCTGGAACAGGCAAAAAAACACCCGCGAGGATCGCTCCTGGCGGGTGTCGTTGCGATCAGCGCTGCTTGCGGTTGGTGATCAGCGTGCCGACACCGCTGTCGGTGAAGATCTCCAGCAGCACGGCGTTGGGTACGCGGCCATCGATGATGTGCGCGCTGGTCACGCCGCCCTGGACTGCCTCGAGGGCGCAGCGGATCTTCGGCAGCATGCCGCCGTAGATGGTACCGTCGGCGATCAGCTCGTTGACCTGCTCGGTGGTCAGGCCGGTGAGCACCTGGCCCTGCTTGTCCATCAGGCCGGCGATGTTGGTGAGCAGCATCAGCTTCTCGGCCTTCAGCGCCTCGGCCACCTTGCCGGCCACCAGGTCGGCGTTGATGTTGTAGGACTCGCCGTTGGCGCCTACGCCGATCGGCGCGATGACCGGGATGAAGTCGCCCTGCACCAGCATGTTCAGCAGGTCGACGTTGACCCCGGTGACTTCGCCCACGTGGCCGATGTCGATGATTTCCGGCTTGGTCATTTCCGGCGTCTGGCGGGTGACGGTGAGCTTCTTCGCGCGGATCAGCTCGGCGTCCTTGCCGGTCAGGCCGATGGCGCTGCCGCCATGACGGTTGATCAGATTGACGATGTCCTTGTTCACCTGGCCGCCGAGGACCATCTCCACCACGTCCATGGTCTGCGCGTCGGTGACGCGCATGCCATCGATGAAGTGGCTTTCGATCGACAGGCGGCTGAGCAGGTCGCCGATCTGCGGACCACCACCATGGACCACCACCGGGTTGATACCGACGGCTTTCATCAGCACCACGTCGCGGGCGAAGCTGTTCTTCAGCTCGTCCGTTTCCATGGCGTTGCCGCCGTACTTGATCACCAGCGTCTTGCCGACGAACCGGCGGATATAGGGCAGGGCTTCGGCAAGGACGCGGGCAACCTGGGCGGCGTCATCGCGGCTCTGGGTCATGGTGGGCTCCGGCATAGGGGTCAAAATGGCAGGCTGAGGGCGGGGTCGACCGCTTTCAGCTGGGTACGGAACACGTCCTTGATGCGTTCCAGTTCGTCCTGGGAGTCCGCCTCGAAGCGCAGCACCAGCACCGGAGTGGTGTTGGACGCGCGAACCAGGCCCCAGCCTTTGGGGTAATCGACACGCACGCCGTCGAGGGTGGTGAGGTTGGCTTCACCCCACTGGCCGCGGGCCTGCAGCGCCTCGATCAGGGCGAACTTGCCCTCGTCGGTGACGGTGATGTTGATTTCCGGGGTGGAGATGTCCATCGGGAACGCGGAGAACACGCGCTCGGCATCGCGCTTGTCCAGGCTGATGATTTCCAGCAGGCGCGCGGCGCTGTAGATGCCGTCGTCGAAGCCGTACCAGCGCTCCTTGAAGAAGATGTGGCCGCTCATCTCGCCGGCGAGCAGGGCGCCGGTTTCCTTCATTTTCTTCTTGATCAGCGAGTGGCCGGTCTTCCACATCACCGGGCGACCGCCGTAGCCGCTGATCAGCGAGATCAGGCGACGGGTGCACTTGACGTCGAAGATGATGTCGGCGCCCGGGTTGCGCGAGACCACGTCCTTGGCGAACAGCATCAGAAGGCGGTCCGGGTAGATGATGGTGCCTTCGTTGGTCACCACGCCCACGCGGTCGCCGTCGCCGTCGAAGGCCAGGCCCAGGTCGGCGCCGGTCTCCTTGACCTTGGCGATCAGGTCTTCCAGGTTCTCCGGCTTGCCCGGATCCGGGTGGTGGTTGGGGAAGGTGCCGTCGACATCGCAGTACAGCGGGATCACGGTGCAGCCCAGGGCTTCGATCAGTTGCGGGGCGATCACGCCGGCCACGCCGTTGCCGCAGTCCACCACCACTTTCAGCGGCTTGGCCAGGGCGATGTCGTCGCGAATCTGCTGGAAGTAGCGCGGCAGGATGTCGACCTGCTGCACGCTGCCGACGCCAGAGGCGAGGTCATCGTTCTGGATGCGCTCGCGCAGGGCCTGGATCTGTTCGTTGGCCAGGGTTTCGCCGGCGACGACGATCTTGAAGCCGTTGTAGTCCGGCGGGTTGTGGCTGCCGGTGAGCATCACACCGGATTTGCCTTCCAGGACGTTGGCGGCGTAGTACAGGACCGGGGTGGGCACCATGCCGATGTCGGTGACCTGGCAACCGCAATCGACCAGGCCCTGGATCAACTGCTGGACCAACTCGGGGCCGGACAGGCGGCCGTCGCGGCCGACGGAGACGCACGGCTCGCCGCGCGCCAGGCTTTCGGAACCGATCGCGCGGCCGACCCAGTAGGCGGTCTCGGCGGTCAGGGTATCGCCGACCACGCCACGGATGTCGTAGGCGCGGAAGATGCTGGCGGGCAGTTGCGGGGCTTTTGGCGTGCTCATAGCGGGTGTTTGCTCCAATCCCAGGAGATCCTGGTCTTCATCAAGAATGTCGATGTCCAGAATGTCGGTGTTCTGGAATAGCGGATCGACCAATGGCGATTCGGTGGCAGCGACCGGGGCGCTGGCAGCGGTGGCAGCCGGGATCGGCTGGGCGGGAGCTGCGGGCGCGGAGGGTGCGCTGGCACCGGGTGTTTCGGTCTTGCGGCGTGGCTGGCGGGCCAGCGCCTGAGCCAGCGCCTGCAGACTCGGCAGGCTCAGCTCAGGTGCTTTGGCAGTGCGTTGGCCGGCGAGTTCCTGAACGAACTGCCCCAGGGCCTGTGCATCCTTGCTTACCCGGCGCTGCATCGCACTTTGCGCAAGATAGAGGCCAAGGATACTGCCCACCAGTGCCAGCAAGGCGGCGATACCCAGCAGGGTTGGCGAGTACAGCTGGTCGGTGACGGTCGGGCCGGGGGTGAAGCTCAGCTTCCAGTTCGGATTGCCACTGGGTAGCGCTACCGCAGCGGCGTCGCTGGCCTGCCCGCGTTGCAGCAGCAACTGGGCCGGCGAGTTGCCGAACTGCTGGGAAATCTGCAGCTGGCCGATATCGGCGGACATCGGCGGCAGGTTGCCGAGCAGGCGCTGCAGGTCGACGACCAGCAGCAGGGAGCCCTGGATCGAGTTATCCGCGGCGCGCAGGGCGATGGGGTTGTAGACCAGCCAGCGGGTCCCGACCTTGTAGGCCTCCGGCGCCACGGCCTGGCCGCTTTCGACACGGTGCAGCATATCCAGCGCGGCATAGTTCAGCGGGCCGGGGCGGGCGGTGTCCTGCACAGCCTGACCGTTGGCGTTCAGGTGGACGTCCACCAGCCCATCCAGATGGCCCTGGGTCAGCGCCTTCTCCAGTGCGGCGATGCGCGTCGGGTCATTGCTCTGCAGGGTCGGCAGCAACTGCGGGTCTCCTGCCATGGCGCGGCTGTCGGCGGCCAGCAGATTCAGGGACTGACGCAGCGCGCCGGCCTGGCTTTCCGACCAGGCGTTGCTCAACTGGGTGACGTGAGCCTTGTCGGCCTGGCCGAACAGGCTGAACCACAGCAGCGCGCTGGCCGCCACTACGCCGCCCACGGTAAGGATGAGCGATGGCAGCAGTGGTTTGAGGTCGACCTTGGGGGGCGATCCCCTGACGGGCTTCTCCGCCGGCACGAGTTCCGGCAGGTCGGCGCTGTCCTTGGCAGTGCGTTGGAAAAGTTTCATGCAACGTCTCCTCGGCGATTCATCCTGAAATGGGTAGGGGTCAATGGCTGCCGGAGTGCCCGAAGCCGCCGGCGCCGCGCTGGCTTTCGTCGAAGCTCTCGACCAGCTCGAAATGCGCCTGCACTACCGGCACCAGCACCAGCTGGGCGATGCGCTCGCCGATGGCGATCGTGAAAGCGGTATTGCCGCGGTTCCAGCAGGAGACCATCAGCTCGCCCTGGTAGTCCGAGTCGATCAGCCCGACCAGGTTGCCCAGCACGATGCCGTGCTTGTGGCCCAGGCCCGAGCGCGGAAGGATCAGCGCGGCCAGGCCCGGATCGGCGATGTAGATGGACAGGCCGGTGGGGATCAGCACGGTCTGGCCCGGCTCGAGGATGAGGTCTTCCTTGAGCATGGCGCGCAGGTCGAGGCCGGCGGAACCCGGGGTGGCGTACTGCGGCAGCGGGAAGTCGCTGCCCAGGCGGGGATCGAGGATCTTGGCTTGCAGGGAATGCATTGGGTTCTCAGTGTTGATGGATGCGGTCGGCGATGAAGGCGATCAGCTGGCGGGCGATCTTGCCCTTGCTGGTCTGGGCGAATGCAGTCTTGTGCAATTCGCGGTCGATGACCGTGATGGCGTTCTCTTCACTATTGAAGCCGATTGACGGATTTGCCACGTCGTTGGCGACAATCAGGTCGAGATTCTTGTCCTTGAGCTTGCGCGAGGCGTACTCGAGCAGGTTCTCGGTCTCCGCCGCGAAGCCGACGCTGAAGGGCCGGTCCTCGCGCAGCGAGAGGGTGGCGAGGATGTCGGGATTGCGCACCAGCTGCAAGAGCAGGCCATCACCCTTGGTGGGATCTTTCTTCAGCTTCTGCGTTGCGACCAGTTCCGGGCGGTAGTCGGCCACGGCGGCGGAGGCGATCAGGATGTCCGCCGGCATCGCCGCTTCGCAGGCGGCGAGCATGTCGCGGGCGCTGACCACGTCGACGCGGCTCACCCGGTCCGGAGTCGGCAGGTGCACCGGGCCGGTCACCAGGGTCACGCGGGCGCCGGCCTCGGCGGCCGCCTCTGCCAGGGCGAAGCCCATCTTCCCGGAGCTGTGGTTGGTGATGTAGCGCACCGGGTCGATGTTTTCCTGGGTCGGCCCGGCGGTGATCAGGATGTGCTGGCCGGTCAGTGCCTTGAACTCGAAGCAGTCGGCGGCCAGTTGCGCCAGCTCCTCGGCTTCGAGCATGCGCCCGGGGCCGACGTCGCCGCAGGCCTGGCTGCCGGCAGCGGGGCCGAAGAAGTGCAGGCCACGGCTGCGCAGCAACTCGGCGTTGACCTGGGTGGCCGGGTCGCGCCACATGGCCTGGTTCATTGCCGGGGCGAGGGCAACCTGTGCATCGGTGGCCAGTACCAGGGTAGTCAGCAGATCGTTGGCCACGCCCTGGGCCAGACGCGCCATGAGGTCGGCGGTGGCGGGGGCGATCAGGACCAGGTCGGCCCAGCGGGCCAGCTCGATATGCCCCATGGCCGCTTCGGCGGCGGGGTCGAGCAGGTCCAGGTGCACTGGATGACCGGAAAGGGCCTGAAGGGTGAGCGGGGTGATGAACTCGCGGCCGCCCTGGGTCATCACGACACGCACCTCGGCGCCCTGGTCGCGCAACCGGCGGACCAGTTCGGCGCTCTTGTAGGCGGCGATGCCGCCGCCGACGCCCAGAACGATGCGTTTACGATAGAGCCGCTGCATAGGCCAGCCTTAAATACGGAAATGGATGACGCGCGCTGAAGCCGACGACGCCTCCCCAGGCCTCCGGCTGCGCGAAGCGAGGGGGCTAAGATAGCACAGCGCCTGCGCGGGAACAGCGGGCGGCCTGACCGGGAGGTTCCTTGAGTATTCGTGACTGGCCTGCGGCGGAGCGCCCGCGGGAAAAGCTTCTCGAACGGGGCGCGGCGAGCCTGAGCGACGCCGAGTTGCTGGCGATCTTCCTGCGTACCGGCGTGGTCGGCTGCAGTGCCGTCGACCTGGCGCGGCGGCTGCTCAGCGAGTTCGGCAGCCTGCGGGCCCTGCTGGAGGCCGACCTGGAATCGTTCTGCAGTCACCTGGGGCTGGGCGTCGCCAAGTTCGTGCAACTGCAGGCCGTGCTGGAAATTGCCCGGCGCCACCTGGCGGAACAGCTCAGTCGCGATTCGGCGCTGGAAAGCCCCCAGGCCGTGCGTGACTTTCTCAAGGCGCGGTTGCGGCATGAGCACCACGAGGTGTTCGCCTGCCTGTTCATGGACAATCGCCACCGGGTGCTGGACTTCGAAGTGCTGTTCCACGGCTCCATCGACAGCGCCAGCGTCTACCCCCGGCAGATCGTCAAGCGCGCCCTGGCGCACAACGCCGCCGCGCTGATCCTGGCGCACAACCATCCCTCGGGGATCTGCGAGCCGAGCCACTCCGACCGCCTGCTGACCCGCCGCATCATCGAGGCGCTGGCGCTCATCGACGTACGCGTGCTGGATCACTTCATTGTCGGCGACGGCGAGCCGCAATCAATGGCCGAGTTGGGGATGGTCTGAGATGCGCCGCTGGATGTCGCGCAGCAGGCGTCGGCGAATCAGCCCGCTGACCGGGCGGATCGCCAACCAGTAAGGTGTGAACAGCAGGCGGCTGCGGCGGTCCGGGCAGTGCACGCGGGTTTCCGTTCGGACCTGGGTGTAGCCGTCCCGATCCGCTGGCTCGCAGGAAAAGTGCAGCATCAGCCTGGCTGTGCCGGGCTCGGCGAAGCGCCGGAAGGCTTCGCCGTCCGCGCACGAACGCAGGCCGAAGTCGCTGCGCCAGAAGCGTCCAACCAGCCCATAGCCGATTTCCCGGTCGGCGTGGCGACCCAGCAGGGTGAACTCGTGCAGGCCGAAGCGCGGGCGATCAGCCAGCGCGTTTCGTAACCCCAGGCGCAGGGCGAGCCGCGCCGGTGCCTCGCGGATCTGCAGAAAGCGCTGTACCAGCGGGTCCTGCTCGGCGGTGAGCTGGGTCACTGCGTCCAGCACCTGGCCGGGTGACGCCCGCATGTTCAGCGTGTGCCGCTCGGAGAACTGGAACTCCGGTAGCAGATGATTGAGCAGGACGTCGCTCAAAGCTGCACCTTGGAGAAATCCTGGCGACCGAAGGGGCTGACTGAATAACCCTTCACGTTCTGGCGGGTGAGCGCCGAGGCGGTCGGATGTGCCAACGGCAGCCACAGCGCCTGGTCGTGGATGATCTGCTGGGCCTGGTGGTACAGCGCGCTGCGCTTGGTCTGGTCGGCGACTGCCTTGCCCTGGCTGATCAGGCCGTCGAGCTTCTCGTCGCAATGACGGGCGAAGTTGAGGCCGGACTTCACGCTGGCGCAGGAGAATTGCGGGGTGAGGAAGTTGTCCGGGTCGCCGTTGTCGCCGGCCCAGCCCATGAACAGCAGGTCATGCTCGCCGGCCTTGGCGCGGCGGATCAGCTCGCCCCATTCGATCACGCGGATCTCGGCCTGGATGCCGATCTGCGCCAGGTCCGCCTGCAGCAGTTGTGCGCCGACACTGGGATTGGGGTTGAGCAGGCTGCCGGAGGGGCGGGTCCAGAGGGTGGTCTTGAAGCCGTCCTTGTGTCCGGCTTCGGCCAGCAGCGCGCGGGCCTTGTCCAGGTCGCGCGGGTAGCCGGGGATGTCCTTGGCGTAGCTCCAGGTGTTGGGGGGGTAGATGCCGTCGGCGACGGTGGCACTGCCGGCGAACACGCTCTTGAGGTAGGTGCCCTTGTCGAAGGCAAGGTTGATCGCCTGGCGCACCTTGGGGTTGTCCAGCGGCGGGTGCTGGCTGTTGATGCCGACGAACGCGGTCATGAAGGCCGGGGTCTGCTCGACCTTGAGGTCGGCGCTCTTGGTCGCCGCCTCGACGTCCAGGGGCTTGGGCGACAGGGCGATCTGGCATTCGCCGCGCTTGAGCTTCTGCAGGCGCACACTCGCGTCCGGGGTGATGGCGAACACTAGGTTATCCACAGCCGGCTTGCCGCCGAAGTACTCGGCGTTGGCGCTGTAGCGCACCACGGCGTCCTTCTGGAAGCGCTTGAAGACGAAGGGGCCGGTGCCGATCGGCTGGGCGTTGAGCTTCTCCGGGGTGCCGGCCTTCATCAGCTGGTCGGCGTACTCGGCCGAATAGATTGAGGCGAAGCCCATGCTGAGCATTGCCAGGAAGGTCGCGTCCGGATGGTTGAGGGTGAAGCGCACATGGCGCTCATCGACCCTCTCCACGGCTTTTACCAGGCTCGGCAGCTGCATCGACTGGGCATGGGGGAAGCCGCTCTGCGCGACCTTGTGCCAGGGTTGGGCCGAGTCGAGCATGCGCTGGAAGCTGAACACCACGTCGTCGGCGCTCAGCGTGCGGCTGGGCTTGAAGTAGTCGGTGTGATGGAAGGCTACGCCGTCGCGCAACTGGAAGTCGTAGGTCAGGCCGTCATCGGAGACCTTCCAGCTTTCGGCCAGGCTCGGTACTACGGCGCCCTTTGCAGCATCGAAGTCCACCAGGCGATTCATCAGTACGTCGGCCGAGGCGTTGGTGGTGGTCAGCGAGTTGTACTGGACCACGTCGAAGCCTTCGGGGCTGGCTTCGGTGCAGACACTCAGCGAGGCGGCACTGGCGAGGGCGGGAGAAAGAAAGAGGGCGAGAAGGGCAAGACGCATGACGGACTCCGTGTAAGCTGGCAAGATGCCCATCCGCGAGGCTGGGCGGGTCATGCAAGGCTGTTGGCAGCCTCGAAGGAGCTACCCTAGACCAAGCCGCTGCCCGTCACAACGATGACAGGCGACGAACGGCACCAGTGCCGCGGCCCGCGGGGGCTGGCGTCGGCTTTTCCGAGTCATGCTTTCCCTTGCAGCGTGAAGTGACTTTCTGATATAAAGCTGCGCTCTTTTCTGGGGCCCTGCCTGATCCTGCGACTCGATCGCGGCGAAGCGGCAGTTAAGACCCCGGTGAAACTGAGAATCCTATTGAGTTAAGCAGCCAACCCATGCCGGGTTTGGCATGTGGTTTACAGAGGGCTGAGCCATGTCGAGAGTTTGCCAAGTGACCGGTAAGGGTCCGGTTACCGGGAATAACATTTCCCACGCACACAACAAAACCCGTCGCCGTTTCCTGCCGAACCTGCAGCATCACCGTTTCTGGGTTGAATCCGAGAAGCGCTTCGTGCGTCTGCGCGTTTCCGCCAAAGGCATGCGTATCATCGACAAGCGTGGCATCGAGGCCGTTCTGAACGACCTGCGCGCCCGCGGCGAAAAATTCTAAGGAGCTGCAGTCATGCGCGAACTGATCCGTTTGGTGTCCAGCGCCGGTACCGGCCACTTCTACACCACCGACAAGAACAAGCGTACCAAGCCTGAGAAAATCGAGATCAAGAAATACGATCCGGTTGTTCGCAAGCACGTGATCTACAAGGAAGCCAAGATCAAGTAATTGATCTTCGCCCTTGTGAAGAAACCCGCCCCTTGTGGCGGGTTTTTTCTTGCCCGCGGTTTCTGACGGAACCGCAGGCAAAAAAAGCCCGCCGATCGGCGGGCTTTTTCATGTTCGGTGGATCAGGCCTTCTGCTCGAAGATCACGTAGACCTTGCGGCATGGCTCCAGCACTTCCCAGGTGCCACTGAAGCCGGCGGGGATGACGAAGCGGTCGCCGACGCGCACGGTCTTGGCGCCGCCATTGGCGTCACGGATCACCGACACGCCCTGAAGAATCTCGCAGTACTCGTGCTCGGTGTAGCTGACGTTCCAGTGGCCGGGCTCGCCTTCCCAGATGCCCACGTTGAACTGGCCGCAGTCGCTGGCGTAGTGGTTGCGCACGTTCTGCGCCGGGTCGC
Source organism: Pseudomonas sp. AU12215 (assembly GCF_001675465.2). Taxonomy (NCBI): domain Bacteria; kingdom Pseudomonadati; phylum Pseudomonadota; class Gammaproteobacteria; order Pseudomonadales; family Pseudomonadaceae; genus Pseudomonas; species Pseudomonas sp. AU12215. The sequence goes on along the minus strand of NZ_MACM02000140.1, from coordinate 108,660 downwards.
CCTTGATGATGCGGTCCGGGGCGGGGCGGTAGTGTTCGGGGGCGGTGGTGGCCTGGGCGAAATCGACGATCTGCTCGACGTTCATGGCGGTCTCGGTTCTTTAGAGTTGTAGGCGAGAGTGCGTGCGGGCACGCGCAGCGCTGTTGGTTATTTACTCCGAAGCGGCTGTCGGAAAACCATCAGCCGACGAATCAGGGCAGTCTATGTTTAATAAAACGAACGTGACAAGGCCATTTGGCCGCTTAGTGTAAAAAATATTGAAAATTGGCTGCCTCCGGTTTAGGGTTGCCAACAGCATGCGTTTGCTCCGCCTTGCGGAATATTTGACAGCGCGCCCACGCCGGGCGCCTGCACCTGAATAAGTACATTAATAAGAGGACACGTTGTCATGGGTACCCTCACTCGCGCCGATTGGGAAGCTCGCGCCAAGGACCTGAAGATCGAAGGCCGCGCCTTCGTCAACGGTGAATACGTCGACGCCGCATCCGGCGCCACCTTCGACTGCATCAGCCCTGTGGATGGCCGCTTCCTGGCCAAGGTCGCCAGCTGCGACCTGGCCGATGCCGAAAGTGCCGTGCAGGTTGCCCGTGCTGCCTTCGACTCCGGCGTGTGGTCGCGCCTGGCCCCGGCCAAGCGCAAGAAGGTCATGATCCGCTTCTCCGAGCTGCTGCTGGAGAACGCCGAGGAACTGGCCCTGCTGGAAACCCTCGACATGGGCAAGCCGATCAGCGACTCGCTGAGCATCGACGTATCCAGCGCCGCCAACAGCCTGCGCTGGAGCGGTGAGGCGATCGACAAGATCTACGACGAAGTCGCTGCCACTGCCCACAACGAACTGGGCCTGGTCACCCGCGAGCCGGTCGGCGTCGTCGCCGCCATCGTGCCGTGGAACTTCCCGCTGCTGATGACCTGCTGGAAGCTCGGCCCGGCGCTGACCACCGGTAACTCGGTGATCCTCAAGCCTTCCGAGAAGTCCCCGCTGACCGGTATCCGTATCGCCCAGCTGGCCATCGAGGCCGGCATCCCGAAAGGCGTGTTCAACGTCCTGCCGGGCTTCGGCCACACCGTAGGCAAGGCCCTGGCCCTGCACATGGACGTCGACACCCTGGTGTTCACCGGTTCGACCAAGATCGCCAAGCAGCTGATGATCTACGCGGGCGAATCCAACATGAAGCGCGTCTGGCTGGAAGCCGGCGGCAAGAGCCCGAACATCGTCTTCGCTGACGCGCCGGACCTGAAAGCCGCTGCCGAAGCCGCTGCCAGCGCCATCGCCTTCAACCAGGGCGAAGTCTGCACCGCTGGCTCGCGCCTGCTGGTAGAGAAGTCGATCAAGGCCGAGTTCGTGCCGATGGTCGTCGAAGCCATCAAGGCCTGGAAGCCGGGCAACCCGCTGGACCCGGAAACCAACGTCGGTGCGCTGGTCGACACCACCCAGATGAACAACGTGCTGAGCTACATCCAGGCTGGCCACGACGACGGCGCCAAGCTGGTGGCCGGCGGCAAGCGCACCCTGGAAGAGACTGGCGGCACCTACGTCGAGCCGACCATCTTCGACGGCGTGACCAACGCCATGCGCATCGCCCGTGAAGAGATCTTCGGCCCGGTGCTGTCGGTCATCGAGTTCACCGATGCCGAAGAAGCCGTGCGCATCGCCAACGACACTCCGTACGGCCTGGCCGCCGCGGTGTGGACCAGCGACCTGTCCAAGGCCCACCTGACCGCCAAGGCGCTGCGCGCCGGCAGCGTGTGGGTGAACCAGTACGACGGCGGCGACATGACCGCTCCGTTCGGCGGCTTCAAGCAGTCCGGCAACGGCCGCGACAAGTCGCTGCACGCGTTCGACAAGTACACCGAGCTGAAAGCCACCTGGATCAAACTCTGATCCTCGGCTGAAGCAGGTCGGCCCCGATCCAGGGGCCGGCTCTGACAAAGAGCCACACCCGCGGCCGGGTTTCCCTCAGGGAAACCCGGCCGCTGTGCATTGCGCATCGGGCACCCTCGCGCCTGGCGTGCGCTCCGGATGGAACGGGAGAAAGACAATGCGTTGGGGTCCTTATTTTGCTGTGTGTGCTGCCGTGATCAGCATCGGTCTGGCCCTGGGCCTGACCATGCCGCTGGTTTCTCTGCGCCTGGAGAGCTGGGGTTACGGCAACTTCGCTATCGGCGTCATGGCGTCCACGCCTGCGGTGGGCGTACTGCTGGGCGCAATGATCGCCGGCCGCCTCGCCGCGCGTGTCGGTACACCGCTACTGATGCGCATCTGCCTGATTTCCGGGGCCTTCTCGGTGGGCCTGCTGGCGTTGCTGCAGAGCTATCCGGTCTGGCTGATCCTGCGCCTGCTGATCGGTGTGCAGCTGACCGTCGTGTTCATCCTCGGGGAGAGCTGGATCAACCAGCTGGCCATCGAGAAGTGGCGCGGCCGCCTGGTCGCCCTCTATGGCACCGGCTATGCGCTGAGCCAGCTGTCCGGCCCGGTGCTGCTGACCTTCATCGGCACCGCCGACGACCGTGGTTTCTGGTTCAGCGTCTGCCTGCTGGTGGGTGGTTCCCTGTTGCTGCTCGGCCGCACCGGCGCGCCCAAGGTCGACCCGCACAGTGCCAACGGCCGCGGGCTGTTCAGCTTCTGCGCCCAGCTTCCGGCGATTGCCTGGGCGGTGGTGCTGTTCGCCGGCTTCGAGGCCATGATCCTCACCTTGCTGCCGGTGTATGGCATCCAGCAGGGCTTCACCCAGGCCGTGGCACTGGCGATGGTGAGCACCGTGGTGGTCGGCGATGCACTGCTGCAACTGCCCATCGGCTGGCTGGCCGACCGCATCTCCCGGCAGACGTTGTTCAAGGGCTGCGGCATCGTGCTGTTCCTCAGCAGCCTGGCCATGCCTCTGCTGCTGCAGCACATCGCCATCTGGCCGATCCTGGTGCTTTTCGGTGCCAGTGCAGGCGGGCTGTTCACCCTGTCGCTGATCCTGATTGGCGAGCGTTATCGCGATGATGCGCTGGTTCGCGCCAACGCGCATGTCGCTCAGCTGTGGGGGATAGGCTGCCTGATCGGCCCCCTGGCGACCGGCGCGGCCAGCCAGTGGATCAGCGGCCATGCACTGCCACTGGTGATGGCGCTGGGCGCTGCGGGGTTCGTGGTGCTGGTGTCCTATCGCGGTTTGCCGCCGGTGATGCGCGCGACCGACGCCGAGCTGCAGCAGGAGCGCTCCTAGAGCATCTTCTCCAGCCCGATGGCGCCGGCGATCCATACGTTGAGCCGGCGCCAGACGTTGCCCGGCTCACGGTCCAGCGCCACCCGCTTGCCGCCACGCTCCTCGATCCAGATCAGCTTCGGCGGCTCGCTGCCCGGCGCTATCTTCACCTGGTAGCTGACGCTGGGCGACATGCTCGCCAGCGCCAGGCGGCGCACCTGGTCGGCCAGTTCCGGGCTGTCGACTATAATGCCGACCTCGGTGTTCCACAGCACCGAGCGCGGGTCGAAGTTCAGCGAGCCGACGAACACCTTCTGCTGGTCGAACACCGCCGCCTTGCTGTGCAGGCTGGCACTGCTCGACCCGCGCACCATCCACGGCGCTCCGGAGAGGCGCTGGTCCGGGTCGGCGCGCAGCTCGTAGAGCTTCACCCCGTGCTCCAGCAGCTCCAGGCGGTAGGGCGCGTAACCGGCGTGCACGGCCGGCACGTCGGTGGCTTCCAGCGAGTTGGTCAGCAGGCGCACGCTGACGCCGCTTTCGGCACGCTGGGTCAGGTAGTCGACGCCGGCGCTGGTCGGCACGAAGTAGGCCGAGACCAGGATCAGCTCCTTCGACACTTCGTCGAACAGCGGTTGCAACTGGGTGCTGAGCAACTGCTCGCCTTTCGGATCGCCCTGGTCGAGTACCTTCAGTGGCGTATCCCAGACCGCCTTTCCCGGCGCCCAGACCAGGTCGTCCAGCCAGTTCTGCAGATGCGGGCGGTCACTGTTGCGATTCAGCCGGGCGATATAGCTGGAGCTCTTCACCCGCTCCTTCGCCAGGTAGTGATCCAGCTTGCGGCGCATGCGATTGAGCTCGTCGAGATCCGGCTCGCCCCACAGGTAGTCCTCGATGGGCCGGCTGATGCGGCTGTTCCAGTACTGGTCGAAGCTCTGCCCCAGCGATTGCGCTACCGGGCCGACACCCATCAGGTCGAGGTCGCTGAAGTTCATCTCGGCCTTGGCGTCGAAGTACTCGTCGCCCAGGTTGCGGCCGCCGACGATGGCCACGCTGTTGTCCGCCAGCAGCAACTTGTTGTGCATTCGCCGATGCTGCTCGGAGAGGTTGAACAGCCGACCGAGGTTGCGCGTGACGCCGGTACTGCGGCCCAGGTGCAGCGGATTGAACAGGCGCACCTGAATGTTCGGATGGGCGGCGAGGGCGCCCAGTTCGTAGTCCCAGCCATCGCTGCTGGTGTCGTCGATCAGGATGCGCACGCGCACGCCGCGATCTGCCGCGTGCAGCAGTTCGCGGATCAGCGCGCGGGTGGTGAGACCGTCGTGGACGATGTAGTACTGGACGTCGAGGCTGCGCTGGGCCTTGCGGATCAGTTCGGCGCGGGCGAGGAAGGCGTCGACGCTGGACGCCAGCAGGTGGAAGCCGGACTGGCCGGGATGGGCGGCGGCGCGCTCGCTGATCTGATTGTCCAGCCGCGTGCCCTGCACCGGCAGCACGTGCGAGGGCTCGGGCGGCGGCGCGCTGGCGCAGCCACCCAGGGCCAGAAGGATCAGCAGGAGCAGGCGTGGAAGCAAAGAGGAGTCTCCGACAAGCCCGCCGGTGACGGGCTGCGGAAGATTCTAGCCGCTGCAGCGCGCAGGGGTCAGCCGCCGAGGGTTTCCTTGAAGCGGTACCAGGCCATGCCCAGGGCCAGCAATGGCGAGCGCAGCAGCTTGCCGCCGGGGAAGGTGATGTGCGGCACCTTGGCGAACAGCTCGAAGCCGCTGCCCTGCTGGCCGGCAATGGCCTCGGCGAGCAGCTTGCCGGCCAGGTGCGTGGCGTTCACCCCGTGGCCGGCATAGGCCTGGGCGAAGTACACATTGGGCTGGTCCGGCAGGCGGCCGATCTGCGGCAGGCGGTTGGCGCCGATGCCGATCATGCCGCCCCACTGGTAGTCGATGCGCAGGTTTTCCAGGTGCGGGAAGACCTTGAGCATCTTCGGTCGCATATAGGCGGCGATGTCCGCCGGGTCGCGCCCGGAGTAATGGCAGGCGCCGCCGAACAGCAGGCGGTTGTCGGCGGAGAGACGGTAGTAGTCCAGCGCCACACGCTGGTCGCACACGGCCATGTTCTGCGGCAGAAGCGCATGGGCCTGTTCGGCGGACAGCGGCTCGGTGGCGATGACGTAGCTGCCGGCAGGCAGCACCTTGCCGTCGAGGTAGGGATTCAGACGGTTCTGGTAAGCGTTGCAGGCGATCACCAGGGACTTGGTGCGCACACTGCCCTGGGCGGTACGCACGCGCACTTCGCTGCCGTAGTCGATGCCGGTGACGGCGGAGTTCTCGAACAGCTTCACGCCCAGGCTCTGCGCCGCGGCCGCTTCGCCCAAGGCGAGGTTGAGCGGGTGCAGGTGGCCCGAGCCCATGTCCACCATGCCGCCGACATAGAGGTCGGAGCCGACGATGGAGCGCATTTCCTCCTTCGGGACCATGCGCAGTTCATGGCGGTAGCCGAGGCCCTTCAGTTCGTCGAAGTCTTCCTGGAAGCCTTCGACGTCGGAAGGCTTGTTGGCCAGGTCGCAGTAGCCCCAGGTCAGGTCGCAGTCGATGGCGTACTGCTCGACGCGGCGACGGACGATTTCCACCGCCTCCAGGCCCATCAGCTTGATGGCATGGACGCCTTCGGCGCCGATCACCGGCTCGAATTGCTCCAGGCCATGGCCGACGCCGCGGATCAGTTGGCCGCCGTTGCGGCCGCTGGCGCCCCAGCCGATCTGGTGGGCTTCCAGCAGGATCACCGAGAACCCGCGCTCGGCCAGTTCGATGGCCGTGTTCAGCCCGGAGAAACCTCCGCCGATGATGCACACGTCGGCCCTTTCCTCGCCGGCCAGGGGCGGTACTTCGAGGCGCCGATTGACGCTCGCGGCATAGTAGGACGGGGCGTGGCGGTCGGTGTGTACCGGCTGGTGAACGCGGGCGTTCATGTGCGATATCCTGATTTTTGTGTTGTTAAAATTTTACGCAGGATAAACGCCGACTTCCCGCCCAGCCAATAGGCAGCGGCGCAAAAAACGCCGGGAAGTCGTAAATAAACTCGATGAGCCTGCCGCGAACGGCGGGGAGTCAGTCCGGCTATTTAGTCGGGGATGGGCAGGGTGAGGCTTTCCTTCACCTCTTCCATCACGATGTAGCTCTTGGACTCGCGGACATGGGGCAGCTTGAGCAGGATGTCGCCCAGCAGCTTGCGGTAGGAGGCCATCTCCGAGATGCGCGCCTTCACCAGGTAGTCGAAGTGGCCTGACACCAGGTGGCACTCCAGCACGTGGGGCAGCTTGAGCACCGAGCGGCGGAAGTCCTCGAAGGTGTCTCCGGATTTGTAGTCCAGGCTGATTTCGACGAACACCAGCAGGCTTGCCTTCAGGTATTGCGGGTTCAGCCGGGCGTTGTAGCCCATGATGATCCCCTCGCGCTCCAGCCGGCGCACGCGCTCGGTGCACGGCGTGGTGGAGAGGCCGACGCGCTCGCCCAGTTCGGTGAAGGAGATGCGACCCTCTTCCTGCAGGATGCGCAGGATATTGCGGTCGATCTTGTCCAGTTCGCGGCGGCTTTGGTGCTGGGTTCTCATGGGAAAGACTCTGGGATGAGCTTTGGGGGAATATCGGCAATATAGTCGGTTGTGTAGGGAATATCACTGGCAACCCTTGAACTTCCCGCGCCGGGCGGCCAGCCTGTAGGCCAGAGTTCTGCCGTTTCCGGCTGCAATCGCCTGTTTTTTCCGGAGCCTTCGCATGTCGTTCCCCCGCCTGCGCACCGCCCTCCTGCTGCTGTTGCTGCTCCTGGCACTGGCGGTTGGCGCGGCGTGGCTGGCGGTTCCGCGGCTGCTGGCCAATGCCGGGGTGAGCATCGAGCAGTGGCAGGGCCTGAGCGTTTCGCGACAAGGGCTGACCCTGGAACAGATGGCTCTTCAGCGGCAGACACCCGATGGTGCGCGGTTGGCCATCCAGTTGCGCGAGGTCCGTGTCGGCTGGCCCGAACATGCCGATGGCCGCTGGCGCTTGAAGGAGCTGGCCGCCGGCAGGATCGATGTCCGCCAATGGCCGGGAGAGCGCGCGGAAGGCGAGGACGCCGCGCTGCCGGACCTGGCCCAACTCAATCGCTGGCTGGCGTTGCTGCCCGGACGGCTGGCGCTGGAACAGGTTTTCCTCGAGCTGCCCTGTGCCCGCGAGCAGCGTTGCACCCTCAACGGCAGCGCCCACTGGCAGCAGATCCCGGGCGGCGCCGCGGCGCTGGGCGGCGAGTTGCGCCAGGGCGGGCAGCAGCTCGCCTTCAATGGCCTGTTGCAGCCCGGCGACGGGCAGTGGCGCCTGCAACTGGACAGCTTCCTCGACAACGAACAGCTGCTGTCGCTGGATTCGATCTGGGCGCCGGGCGCCCGCCAGCTCAGCGGCAGCCTTGCCAGCCCCGCCGTGCCGCCGGTGCAGGCGGTGCGCAACTGGCTGGGCATGTGGTTGCCAACGCCGAACCTGCCGCTGCCTATCCCCGAAGCCGGCCGCCTGCGCCTGAGCTGGAATACGCAGCTGGCTGGCAACGCCGCGTGGCCGGACTGGCCCGGCCTGCGCGATGGCCGCGGCAACATCGATCTTTCCCTGCAATTGCCGCAACCCTGGCCGCTGCCGGGCCTGGGCAACCTGCAGGGCGACCTGCGGCTGATCGCCAGCGGCACCGACCTTGGCTGGCGGCCCTCGGTGCTCAGCGGCGATCTGCGCCTGTCCGACCTCTACGGCGACTGGCTGCAGGCGCTGCCAGTGGGCCTGCGCCCGGCACGCCTGACGCTGCACATGGAGCCCGGCGTGGATGAAGAGGCCGGTAGTGTTCGCGCCGACCTGCACGCCGTGGGCGCCGCCGACTTGCGCCTGCGTTCCCGCGTGGCATTGCTGGAAGCGACGCCGCTGGCGCTGCAGCTGATGGATTCGCGGCTCGAAGGCAAGGTCCCGCACCTTGAACTGGCCGGCTTGCGTGGCGACAGCAGCCGCTTCGACCTGCGCTTCGAGGGGCGCATCGACCAGCAGTCCGCCAACGTCGCCTTCGCCGATGGCGCGCAACTCCAGGTCGGCACCCTGGCCGGGCCGCAGTCGCTCAAGGCGAGCAAGCTCAGCGCCGTTCTCGGCAAGGGCGCACTCGACCTGGGCTATGCGGCCGACGCGCCGGCCACCCTGCAACTGAATGCGCCGCTGAAACTGGCCGTGGGCGAACTGCGCCAGCCCCACGTCAAACCGCTTTCCTGGAATGCCCTCGGGACGCTGGCGGCGAGCCTCGACAGCCAGCAGTTCAAGGGCCGCCTGCTGAACAGCGGCGGGCTGAATGCCGAAGTCGATCTGAACAATTCCGCCAAGCAGGGCGTTGCGCTGGTTGCGCGCCAGCTGGAGTTCTTCCTGCGCACCGGCAACCCGCTGGAGAAGTCCCTTGGCGACTGGCCGGCGCTGCTCAGCCTGAACAACGGCAAGGCCAGCTTCGACCTGAACTGGCGCCTGCCACCGGGTAGCGCGCCGCAGAGCCTGGGCCTGAACGTGCGCGGGCAAGGTCTGGAGGGCGTGTACGACCGCAGCGAGGTCCATGGCCTCGACCTGCAGGCGAAGTTCGCGCTGAACGGCTCGCAGATGGGGCTGCAGTTGCCGCAGGTGAAAGTCGCCTCGCTCAACCCCGGCGTGACACTGGGGCCGCTGTCGCTGCAGGGCAACTACAGGGGCTCGCTGGACGCACCGCTGGCCGGGCGGGTCGACTGGCAGCAGGCGGAGCTCGGTATGTTCAACGGTCGCGCATGGCTACCGCCGGGGGCCGTGGATCTTTCCGCGCGCCGCGAGGGTCTGACGCTGAAGCTGGAAGGGTTGGCGCTGGAGGCGATCCTGGCGGCCTACCCGGCGGAAGGGCTGTCCGGCAACGGCGTCATCGACGGCAACCTGCCGCTGGGCCTGCGCGAAGGCAAGCTGGTCATCCACGGCGGGGAAGTCGCCGCACGGCAGCCGGGCGTGCTGCAGTTCCGTTCGGAGAAGATCTGCTCCCTGGGCCAGAGCAACCCGGCCATGCAACTGGTGGCCACGGCCATCGACGATTTCCGCTACGACAAACTGAGCAGCCGCGTGGATTATGATGAATCGGGCAAGCTGCTTCTCGCCCTGAGCCTGAGCGGGCGCAACCCGGCGCTGGAGCAGGGCCGGCCGATCAACCTCAACGTCAACCTGGAGGAGAACGTGCCCAAGCTGCTCACCAGTCTGCAACTGAGCGACCGGGTCAGCGACACCATTCGCAAGCGCGTGCAGGAACGCCTGCGCAACGACCCGGCCGCCGCGCCATGACCGCAAGGAGAACCCCGATGCGCCTTCGCGCCGTTTTACCCTTCCTGCTCCTGGCAGGCGTCGTCCAGGGCTGCACGCCTACCGTGCAGTTGGCCGCGCCCAAGGAGCCGATCAACATCAACCTCAACGTGAAGATCGAGCACGAGATCTATATCAAGGTCGACAAGGCGCTCGACGGCATCATCAACGAGAACAGCGGCCTGTTCTGAGAAGGAGCCTTTGCATGAGATTGCACCGCAAACTGGGCGTCGCGCTGGTCGCCCTCTGCCTGAGCCTGCCGGTCATGGCCCTGAGCCTGGAACAGGCGATGTCTGCCCTGGGTGGCGCCAAGTCTCAGGGGCTGGTCGGTGAACAGACCGACGGCTACCTGGGCGTCGTGAAGAATGGCGGTGACGCCGCCGATATCGCCGCGCAGATCAACGCGGCACGCCGCGCCGAATACCAGAAGGTTGCCGGGCAGAGCGGCGCCAAGCTGGCTGACGTCGAAGCGCTGGCTGGCAAGAAGGCCATCGAACGTACGCCATCGGGGCAGTACGTGCAGGTCAATGGTCAGTGGGTACGCAAGTAGCCGCGCCAAGGGGAATTTCCTGCTCGCCGCCACCTGTGGCGGCGAGTTCGGGGGCTTGCGGCGGGAGCAGGTAATTCCCGTCGGGGAATGGTCCGGCGCGAGAAGTTCTGGCCAATCCCATTTCGTTCGCTATTTACTCTGGATCTGATGAAATTTTCACCAGATCATCGACCATTCGGTCTCGGCTGAAAATGCCGTAATCCTGGTGGATGTCCCTCCGTAAAAGCGACTTTTGCCAGGAATTTTCGTCAAATACCGCATCGCAATCAGTGAATATCGCTGAGCCCGACTTCCTATACTGCGCGCATCTACGTTCAGAATAAGAAACGTCTGCGCCCCTGGCGCGACGTAGGAGGCAAAGATGCGCGTTCTGGTGCTTGGCAGCGGTGTGATCGGTACCGCCAGTGCTTACTATCTCGCCCGTGCCGGCTTCGAAGTGGTCGTCGTCGACCGCCAGCCCGGCCCGGCCCTGGAAACCAGCTTCGCCAACGCCGGCCAGGTGTCGCCTGGCTACGCCTCGCCCTGGGCCGCCCCGGGCATCCCGCTCAAGGCCATGAAATGGCTGCTGCAGACCCACGCCCCGCTGGCCATCAAGCTGACCGGTGACCCCAGCCAGTACAGCTGGATGTGGCAGATGCTGCGCAACTGCAACGCCAAGAGCTACGCGGTGAACAAGGAGCGCATGGTGCGCCTGTCCGAGTACAGCCGCGATTGCCTCGACGAGCTGCGCGCCGAGACCGGCATCACCTACGAAGGCCGCTCTCTGGGCACCACCCAGCTGTTCCGCACCCAGGCGCAGCTGGATTCCGCCGCCAAGGACATCGCCGTCCTGGAAAGCACCGGCGTTCCTTATGAAGTGCTGGACCGCGCCGGCATTGCCCGCGTCGAGCCGGCCCTGGCCAAGGTGGCCGACAAGCTGGTCGGCGCCCTGCGCCTGCCCAATGACCAGACCGGCGACTGCCAGATGTTCACCACCAAGCTGGCCGAGATGGCCAAGGCCCTGGGCGTGGAATTCCGCTTCGGCCAGGACATCCAGCGCCTGGACTTCGCCGGTGACCGCATCAACGGCGTCTGGGTCGATGGCCAACTGGTCACCGCCGACCGCTACGTGCTGGCGCTGGGCAGCTACTCGCCGCAGATGCTCAAGCCGCTGGGCATCGATGCCCCGGTCTATCCGCTCAAGGGTTACTCGCTGACCGTGCCGATCACCAACCCGGACATGGCGCCGACCTCGACCATTCTCGACGAGACCTACAAGGTCGCGATCACCCGCTTCGACCAGCGCATCCGCGTCGGCGGTATGGCGGAAATCGCCGGCTTCGACCTGTCGCTTAACCCGCGTCGCCGCGCTACCCTGGAAATGATCACCACCGACCTCTATCCGGAAGGCGGCGATGTCAGCCAGGCGGAATTCTGGACCGGCCTGCGCCCGGCTACCCCGGACGGCACCCCAATCGTCGGTGCCACCCGCTATCGCAACCTGTTCCTCAATACCGGCCACGGCACCCTGGGCTGGACCATGGCGTGCGGCTCGGGCCGTTACCTCGCCGACCTGATGGCCAAGAAGCGTCCGCAGATCAGCACCGAAGGTCTGGATATCTCCCGCTACGGTTCCACTTCGGAGGCCCAGAATGGCCATCCAGCGCCTGCACACTAATCAGCGGATGAGCCAGGTCGTCGTCCACAACGGCACGGTGTACCTCGCCGGCCAGGTGGCGGACGACCTCACCGCCGACGTCGAGCAACAGACCCGCGAAGTCCTCGCCAGCGTCGAGCGCCTGCTCGACGAGGCCGGCACCGACAAGTCGCGTGTCCTCTCGGCAACCATCTACCTCAAGGACGTCGCCGCCGACTTCGCCGGCATGAACGGCGTCTGGGACCAGTGGGTCCCGCAGGGCTGCGCCCCGGCGCGCGCCACCGTCCAGGCGGCGTTGTGCTACCCGGAGATCCTCGTCGAGATCTCCATCGTCGCCGCACTGCCCTGATCGTTTTTGCGTGGCCCGGCCGGAGCGCCGGGTTTTTTTCGTCTGCAGTTTCGTACCACGTTGATAAAAAGAGAGCCTCGCCATGCGTCCCGCCCGTGCCCTGATCGATCTCGCCGCCCTGCGCCACAACTACCGCCTGGCCCGTGAAGTCACCGGCGCGCGAGCGCTGGCCGTGGTCAAGGCCGACGCCTACGGCCACGGTGCAGTGGTCTGCGCCCGCGCCCTGGAAGGCGAGGCTGACGGCTTCGCCGTGGCGTGCATCGAGGAAGCGCTGGAGCTGCGCGAAGCCGGCATCCGTGCGCCGATCCTGCTGCTCGAAGGCTTCTTCGAGGCCAGCGAACTGGAACTGATCGACGCCCATGATTTCTGGTGCGTGGTGCACTCGGCCTGGCAACTGGAGGCCATCGAGCGTGCCCGCCCCAGCAAGCCGCTGACCGTCTGGCTGAAGATGGACTCGGGCATGCACCGCGTCGGCTTCTTCCCGCAGGACTACGCCGCCGCGCTGGCGCGCCTGAAGGTGCTGCCCCACGTGGCCAAGGTCGTGCTGATGAGCCACTTCTCCCGCGCCGACGAACTGGACTGCGTCCGCACCGAAGAGCAGGTCGCCGCTTTCCAGACCGTGCGCGAAGCCGCAGGCCAGGGGCATGAGATCAGCCTGCGCAATTCCCCCGGCATCCTCGGCTGGTCCGAAGTGCCCAGCGACTGGGTGCGCCCCGGCATCATGCTCTACGGCGCCACTCCGTTCGAGCAGGCCCATCCGCTGGCGGACCAACTGCGTCCGGTGATGACCCTGGAATCCCAGATCATCAGCATCCGCGAGCTGCCGGCCGGCGAGCCGGTGGGGTACGGCGCGCGCTTCATCGCCGACCGCCCGGTACGCGTCGGCGTGGTCGCCATGGGATACGCCGATGGCTATCCGCGCCATGCGCCGGATGGCACGCCGGTGTTCATCGAAGGCAAGCCCAGCCGCATCATCGGTCGCGTGTCCATGGACATGCTCACCGTGGACCTGACCGACCTGCCGCAGGCAGGCCTGGGCAGTCGCGTCGAGCTCTGGGGCCCGAACGTCCCCGCCAGCCAGCTGGCTTCCCTGTGCGGCAGCATTCCCTACCAGCTGTTCTGCAACCTCAAGCGCGTCCCGCGGGTCTATAGCGGCGAGTGACGGATACCGCCCGTAAAGTTTGCGCAGGATCGTCGGGCGATCTGTTGTAAATACTGAACGGTGTTGCCATGATACGTGGCACTTGGAACCCGCTCGGCTCAAGCCGCTGCGGGTTCTGCCTTTCAGAGCCTGCCTGATCACAAGAATAAGGAGGACCCCACCCTTGGACGTCGGTGCTCGTCTGCAAGCCATCCGTAAGCTCAAAGGTTTGTCCCAGCGCGAACTCGCCAAACGGGCGGGTGTGACCAACAGCACAATCTCGATGATCGAGAAGAACAGCGTCAGCCCCTCCATCAGTTCGCTGAAGAAAGTGCTGGGTGGTATTCCGATGTCCCTGGTCGAGTTCTTCTCCCTCGATCTTGAGCAGAGCAGCAACACTCCTGTGGTCTACAAGGCGGACGAGCTCAGTGACCTGTCCAGTGGCTCGATCATCATGAAGCTGATTGGCAAGGACTACCCCAGCCGCGCCATCACCCTGCTCGACGAGACCTATCCGCCGGGTTCCGACACCGGTGACGACATGTATGCCCACGAAGGCGAAGAGACCGGCGTGCTGGTCGAAGGCCGCCTGGAACTGACCGTCGGCGACGAGACTTTCGTCCTCGAATGTGGCGACAGCTACTATTTCGACAGCACCAAGCCGCACCGCTTCCGTAATCCGTTCGAAGCCCCGGCACGACTGATCAGCGCGACCACACCGGCAAATTTTTGAACAGCCGGTAGGACCGGCCAGATCAGCTGCGACCTAATGCCGCAAAGGCCGGCAAGGTGGCGCAATTGTTTCGAGCTTCCCGGCTTTGCCGTTATACTTGCGCCCGCTCGCGCGGCCCGAGACTGTGACTGCACCGCGACCGGGCGTGATAAGCCACGATGAGGGTGAAAGGGTGAACCTGATTAGAAAAATCCTGGCAGCCCAAGCTGCCGTGCTGGCCCTGTGGGCAGTGAGCGTTCAGGCTGCGACCAATGATGACGCCATTGCCAAGCGTCTCGAACCTGTCGGCAAAGTCTGCGTCCAGGGCAAGGAATGCGAAGGCGTTGGCGCCGTCGCTGCTGCCGGTGGTGGCGGTGCCCCGCGTTCGGGCGAAGAGATTGTCGGCAAGGTCTGCACCAACTGTCATGGTACAGGCCTGCTGAATGCACCGAAGATCGGTGACAAGGCCGAGTGGAGCAAGCGGGCGAAAGAGCAGGGTGGTTTGGATGGCCTGCTGGCCAAAGCTATCTCCGGCTTCAACGCCATGCCGCCCAAGGGTACTTGTGCTGATTGCTCCGATGACGAGCTGAAAGCTGCGATTCAACACATGTCCGGCCTGTAACAGCCGACCTGTGCGAAAAAGCCGCCCAAGGGCGGCTTTTTCATGCCCGCGATTTGTCACCTCGTGAGTCGCGGGAGCAACTTTTGCGTAAAGCCGGTCCAAACTCCTGTCGTGGACAACGAACCCGGAGGGATGCCCGGTGCAATCCTGCTCGATCGAAACCGCTGTCGAAGAACTGCTGCACCGCCTGGACGGGCACATCCGTCTCGGGCTTCCCCTGGGCCTGGGCAAGCCCAACCGACTGGCCAATGCGCTGTATCGGCACATGCGCGAGAACCCGCGCCGGCAACTGACGTTCTACACGGCGCTGTCCCTCGGTCGCCCGCAGGCCGGCGGCGAACTGCAGCGGCGCTTCCTCGACCCCTTCGTCGAGCGCATCTACGGCGACTACCCCGAACTGGACTACCTGCACGACCTGCGCAGCGGCAACGTGCCGGAAAACATCCGCGTCGAAGAGTTCTACCTGCAGCCCGGCAGCCTGCTGGACAGCGCCCCGGCACAGCAGAACTACATCAGCTGCAACTACAGCCACGTGGCGCGGGACATCAACGCCAAGGGCGTCAATGCCGTTGCCCAACTGGTTGCGCGCGACCCGGCGCGGCCGGGCAAGCTGAGCCTGGCGTGCAACCCGGACATCACCCTCGACTTGCTGCCGATGTTGCAGCGTCGCCGCGCGGCGGGCGAAACCATCGTCATTATCGGTGTCGTCCACGACCAGTTGCCGTACATGCCTGGCGATGCCGAAGTGGATGAGGATTTCTTCGACCTGCTGGTGGATTCACCGGGCGACAACAGCACGCTGTTTTCCACCCCCAACCTGCCAGTGGGCCTTCAGGACCACTGTATCGGCCTGCACGCCAGCGCCCTGGTGCGCGACGGCGGCACCCTGCAGATCGGCATCGGCTCCATGGGCGATGCCCTCACCTCGGCGCTGCTGACCCGCCAGCGCGACAACGATGGCTATCGTGCGCTGCTCGACGGCCTCGACTCCACCGCCCGTCACGCCGGGCTGATCGAGCGCGACGGCGGGCTGGGCGCTTTCCAGCACGGGCTGTATGGCTGCAGCGAAATGTTCGTACCCGGCCTGCTGGCCCTGGCCGAGGCGGGTGTGCTCAACCGCCGGGTAGCGGCGCGCCCCGGCGCCGCACCGACCGAGCCGGGCGTCTGGCTGCACGGCGGCTTTTTCCTCGGTCCGCAGGCCTTCTACCGGCGCCTGCGCGAGATGCCCCGCGAGGAGCGGGCCGGTATCGGCATGACCGGCATCGGCTTCGTCAACAACCTGTACCGCGACGAGGAGCTCAAGCGCGAGCAGCGCCGGGATGCGCGCTTCATCAACAGTGCCTTCACCGTCACCCTGCTCGGCGCCGGCGTGGCCGACCAACTGGAGGACGGCCGGGTACTCAGCGGTGTCGGCGGGCAGTACAACTTCGTCGCCCAGGCCCATGAGCTGGAAGGCGGGCGCTCCATCCTGATGCTGCGCAGCTGGCGCGAGTCCGAGGGTGAGCTGAGCTCCAACATCGTCTGGAGCTACGGCCACACGACGATTCCCCGACACTTGCGTGACATGGTGGTGACCGAGTACGGCGTCGCCGACCTGCGCGGCCGCAACGATGCCGAGGTGATCGCCGCCATGCTGTCCATCGCCGACTCGCGCTTCCAGGATGCGCTGATCGCCCAGGCCCAGGAGGCCGGCAAGCTGCCGAAGGACTTCGAGCTGGACCAGCGCTATCGCGACAATACCCCGGAGCGCTTGCGGGACGCGACGCGACAGTATCGTCATCTGCTGCCGGAGTTCCCGTTGGGTTGCGACTTCACCGAACAGGAGCGCGAGTTGCTGCGCGCGTTGGGTTGGCTCAAGAGCAAGCTGAAGCTGAGCGAGATTCTCGAGCTGGGCAGGGCGACCCTCGATGCGCCGGCGCCGGAGGCCTACCCGGCGCACCTGGAACGCATGGGGCTGGCGAATCCGGAGGGGCTGCGCGAGGAGCTGTACCAGCGTCTGGTGCTGGCCGGCCTGAAAGCCAGCGACGAACAAACCTTGTAGGACGCGCTGAACTGTCAGGCATGAAAAAAGGCGGGCCCTGTCGGCACCCGCCTTTTTACAGCGCAGGATCAGTCTTCGAGGAATTCGACCTGACCGTTGGCCAGGGACTTCACCCGGGCCAGGGATTCCACGCGGTAACCCTCGCTTTCCAGCAGGGAACGGCCTTCCTGGAAGGACTTCTCGATGACGATACCCAGCCCGGCGATGCTGGCGCCGGCCTGCTGGATCAGGTCGATCAGCGCCTTGGCGGCGTGGCCATTGGCGAGGAAGTCGTCCACCACCAGCACGTGGTCGGCGGCGGTCAGGTGCTTGGCCGAGATGGCGATGGTGCTTTCGGTCTGCTTGGTGAAGGAGAACACCTTGGAGATCAGCAGGTCGTTCTTCAGCGTCAGCGACTGGAACTTGCGGGCGAAGATCACCGGGATGCCCAGCTCGAGGCCGGCCATGATCGCCGGGGCGATGCCCGAGGCCTCGATGGTGACGATCTTGGTGATGCCCTGGCTCTTGAAGCGTTCGGCGAATTCATGGCCGATCTGCTTCATCAGCGCCGGGTCGATCTGGTGGTTGAGGAAGGCGTCTACCTTGAGGACCTGTTCGGAAAGAACGATGCCTTCGCTGCGAATTTTGTCTTTGAGAGTGTTCACGGGGGTGCTTCCGGAGCGGCTGTCGCTGATGAAGCGCGTAATTCTACAACGCTAGTGGCCATCTGCGCGACGTTCCGACCAATGCAATTGCTGATCGAATGGACAGTTTTTCGATGGGCGGGAAGCGTGGGGTTGCCTGCCGCGGAATCTGTCCTGGGGCTTGGCCCTCTCCCTAACCCTGGCTGCGCGCCCCGCTCCGAAGGGAGAGGGGACAGTTCGGCATCAGGGGGGAGTGGTGGTGTCAGCTGGCTCGGATAGCTCCCTCTCCCTTGAGGGAGAGGGTAGGGGAGAGGGGGCCCGGCACAAAACCGACCGGTAACACCCGGCAAGATCAGCGCTTGAGCATCGCCCGGATATCCGCCAGCGCCGAATTGCCCTTGGCCACCTTCACCTCCTGCGGCGCGTCCTCCTGGCCTTCCCAGACCAGGTCTTCGGGCGGCAGTTCGTCGAGGAAGCGGCTGGGCGAGCAGTCGATGATTTCGCCGTACTGCTTGCGCTTGGCGGCGAAGGTCATGGCCAGGTTCTTCTTCGCCCGGGTGATGCCCACGTAGGCCAGGCGCCGCTCTTCCTCGATGGTGTCGGCTTCGATGCTGGAGCGGTGCGGGAGGATTTCCTCTTCCACGCCGAGAATGAACACGTAGGGGAATTCCAGGCCCTTTGAGGCGTGCAGGGTCATCATCTGCACGCCGTCGGCGCCTTCTTCCTCTTCCTGCTGGCGCTCGAGCATGTCGCGCAGCACAAGCTTGGCGATGGCCTGCTCGATGGTCATGTCGCCTTCTTCGTCGCGCTCCAGGGTGTTCTTCAGCGCTTCGATGAGGAACCAGACGTTGCCCATGCGGAAATCGGCGACCTTGTCGCTGGAGGCGTTCTGCCGCAGCCAGTTCTCGTAGTCGATGTCCATCACCATGCTCCGCAGCGCGCCGATCGGGTCGCTGCCGGCGCATTGCTCGCGGACCTTGTCGATGAAGCGCTTGAAGCGCTGCAGGCGCTCGATGTAGCGGGCGTCCAGGTGTTCGGACAGGCCGAGTTCGCCGGAGGCGTTGAACATCGAGCATCCGCGCTCGGTGGCGTAGTTGCCGAGCTTCTCCAGCGTGGTGGAGCCGATCTCGCGGCGCGGCACGTTGATCACCCGGAGGAAGGCGTTGTCATCGTCCGGGTTCACCAGCAGGCGGAAATAGGACATCAGGTCCTTCACCTCCTGGCGTCCGAAGAAACTGGTGCCGCCTGACAGGTGATAGGGAATCTGGTGATGCTGGAGTTTCAGTTCGATCAGCTTCGCCTGATAGTTGCCCCGGTAGAGGATGGCGAATTCGCTGTAGGGCCGCTGCGTCTTCAGGTGGATGGTGAGGATTTCCATCGCCACCCGCTCGGCCTCGGACTCCTCGTTGCGGCAACGGATCACGCGGATCGGGTCGCCCTCGCCCATCTCGCTCCACAGCTGCTTCTCGAACACGTGGGGATTGTTGGCGATGAGGATGTTGGCGCATTTGAGGATACGGCTGGTGGAGCGGTAGTTCTGCTCCAGCATCACCACCTTCAGCGAGGGAAAGTCATCCTTGAGCTGCATCAGGTTTTCCGGGCGCGCGCCGCGCCAGGCGTAGATCGACTGGTCGTCGTCACCCACCACGGTGAAGTGCGCGCGCTGCTGCACCAGCATCTTCACCAGCAGGTACTGGCTGGCGTTGGTGTCCTGGTATTCGTCCACCAGCATGTAGCGCACGCGGTTGCGCCACTTGTCGAGGATCTCCGGGTGCTCCTGGAACAGCTTCACCGGCTGCAGGATGAGGTCGTCGAAGTCCACCGCGTTGTACGCCTTGAGCGTGCGCTGGTAATGCAGGTAGACCATGGCCGCGGTCTGTTCCTTGGGGTTGCGCGCCTTTTCCAGCGCCTCTTCCGGAAGGATCAGGTCGTTCTTCCAGCTGCCGATCAGGTTCTTGATCTCGTCCAGACCGTCATCGCCGGAATATTCCTTCTGCATGATGTCGGTCATCAGCGCCTTCACATCGCTCTCGTCGAAGATCGAGAAGCCGGGCTTGTAGCCCAGGGCCGCGTGTTCCTTGCGGATGATGTTCAGGCCCAGGTTGTGGAAGGTCGAGACGGTCAGGCCCTTGCCTTCGCCCGGGCGCAGCAGGGTGCTGACGCGCTCCTTCATCTCGCGGGCGGCCTTGTTGGTGAAGGTCACGGCGACGATGTACTGGGCGCGGATGCCGCATTGCTGCACGAGGTAGGCGATCTTGCGGGTGATCACGCTGGTCTTGCCGGAGCCGGCGCCGGCCAGCACCAGGAGCGGGCCGCCGACGTAGTTCACGGCCTCTTGCTGCCGGGGATTGAGTCGGGACATGAAGGCGGGGGTCTTTAGTGAAGCGGGGGCGTATTCTAGCAGGCCCTGCCGGGCGTCGGGGTGCCGCTCGGAATAGCGGCGATCTGTGACACGATCGTACTTATGTGTTTTGGATAAATCTGTACATGTATTAGGCTTGTGACAGCATTACTTGAAGAAAACTCTTAAGAGTTTCTCTGAAGTTTCGTCTACATCCACTGGATGTCCGGATGGCGTTGCTTCAAAACCGGGGGAAATGGGCGCAGGGATGGTGCCTGGAGTTTCCCCTCTTTCTAGAGATACATGGGGGTCGCTTGGCAGCGTCGGTCGAACCAACGCGCCTGCTCCTGCTGGCGGAAGCGCCGCAGTGGGCCCAGCTACTGCGCGGGCATCTGGCCGCGTTGGGGCCGGGCTATTCGCTGATCACGGCCCCGTCCTGGCAAGCCGCCAGCGCCCTGTTCGACGAGGATCAGGTCGGCCTGGTGCTCGCCACGCCCGCCAAGTTGCCGTCCGCCCACCAGTGCCACCTGCCGCTGATCCTGCTGCTGGAGCGCGAGCCCGCGGAAGAGCCCGTCGGCGTCGCCGACTACCTGGTGGCCGAATCCCTCGGTGTCGAAGTCCTGCGCCGTACCCTGCGCTACGTGCGCGAGCGCACTTCGCTGCAGAACACCCTGCAGAGCCTGGCCGAGCAGGACCCGCTGACCGGCATCGCCAACCGCCAGGGTTTCCAGACCCTGCTCGCCGCCCGGCTGAGCGAGAGCGAAGGGCGCGGCCTGGCGCTGGGCCACCTGGACCTGGACAACTTCCGCCACGTCAACGACGCCCTCGGCCACCAGGCCGGCGACCGCCTGATCCTGCAGGTGGTGGCACGGCTGAAGGCGCACCTGGACAACGGCGACCACATCGCCCGCCTGGGCAGCGACGAGTTCGCCCTGCTGCTGGACACCCGCCGCGATCCGGCACGGATGGATAAGGTCGCCGAACTGATAGTCGAGTCCCTGGGCGAACCCTACTGGGTCGAGGGCGAAAGCCTGCTGCTGGGCTGCAGCCTGGGCATGGCCCACGCCCGCGCCGGTGAAGCCGCCGACCCGTTGCTGTGGCACGCGCACATCGCCATGCAACAGGCCAAGTCGCGCCAGGGCTGCACCTTCCACATCTTCGATGAGCGCATCAACCGTGGCGCCCGCAGCCTTGCCGACCTGGAGAGCGAACTGCGCCGGGCGCTGCGTCGCGACGAGCTGGAGCTGCACTACCAGCCGCGCCTGGACCTGCACAGCGGGCAGATCGTCGGCCTCGAGGCCCTGGTGCGCTGGCGCCATCCCGAGCGCGGCCTGCTGACGCCGGGCGACTTCGTGCCGCTGGCCGAGGAAAGCGGGCTGATCGTGCCGCTGGGTTACTGGGTCATCTCCCGCGCCCTGCGCGACATGCAGTGGCTTCGCGGGCGCGGCCTGCCGCCGCTGCACATGGCGGTGAACCTGTCGTTCCGCCAGTTCCAGGACAGCCAGTTGCTGCCGACCCTGGAGCGACTGATCCGCGAGCGCGGCGTCGACGCCCAGTGGCTGGAGTTCGAACTCACCGAGACCGCCGTGATGCGCCGCAGCGACCAGGTCCTGCAGACCATGCAGGCCCTCGGCCGGCTGGGCGTGCGCTTCTCGCTGGACGATTTCGGTACCGGCTTCTCCTCCTTCGTGCACCTCAACAGCCTGCCGATCACCCTGCTGAAGATCGACAAGAGTTTCGTCGGCGGCATGCACGTGCGCCCGGAAAACCTGCAACTGGTACGGGCCATGATCAACCTGGCGCACAACCTGAACCTGGAAGTGGTCGCCGAAGGCGTCGAGACCGCCGCCCAGCAGGATGAGTTGCGCCAGTTCGGCTGTGACCAGGTCCAGGGTTACTGGATCAGCCGCCCGCTGCCTTTGCCGGAGCTGGCGCGTTTCCTGGTCTTTGGCGCTAACCGTGCGCTGCGCCTGCAGGACTCGGTCAGCTAGCGACCAGCTCCGCGGCCGGCAGGCTCGGACGCAGCAATCGCGATGTCTTCGTCTCAAAGGCCAGCGTCAGCCCGATGGCCGCGCAGGCCAGGCCCGACGCCAGGCCCCACCATACGCCACTCGGTCCCCAGCCCAGCGGGAAGGCCAGCAGCAGCGCCATCGGTACGCCCACCAGCCAGTAGCCGGCCAGCCCGACCAGGAAGGTCGTGCGCGCATCCTTCAAGCCACGGATCGCCCCCATGGCGATGCATTGGGTACCGTCGAACAGCTCGAACCACGCGGCGATGGCCAGCAGGCCGACGGCCAGTTGCACCACGTCGCGGTTGGCTGGGTCGTTGTGGTCGATGAACAGGCCGATGACCAGCTCCGGGGCCAGCCAGAACAGCGCGGCGAAGGCAAACATGCAGCTGGCGCCGAAGCCGATGCCCAGCCGCCCGGCGCGTCTCGCCTCGAACAGCCGGCCCGCGCCGTAATGCTGGCCGATGCGGAAGGTCACCGCGTAGGAAAGCCCCATGGGCACCATGAAGGCCACATATACCGACTGGATGGCGATCTGGTGCGCCGCCAGCGCGGTGCTGCCGATCACGCCCATGCACAGCGTCGCCACGGTGAACATGCCCGACTCCACGGCGTAGGTGCCGCCGATGGAAATGCCCAGCCGTAGCGATTCGCCGATCACCTTGAAGTCCGGCTTCGACAATCCCTTCAGCAGCGGGTAGGGCGCGTACGCCCGGTGCCAGCGCAGGTACAGGGCGAAGATCACCGGCAACGCATTCATCACCACCGCGGTGACCATGCCGATCCCCGCCAGCCCCAGGCGCGGCAGGCCGAACAGTCCTTCGATGAAGGCGTAATTGAGGGCGAAGTTGGCCAGCGCGCCGATCAGGCTGATGGCCATGACCGGGCCGGGCCGCTCGATGGCGCTGGTGAAGCCGCGCAGCACCATGAAGGCCATGTAGCCGGGCAGGGCGAAGACGATGCTGTGCAGAAAACTCATGGTGCCGGCGACCGTTTCCGGGGCCTGGCCGAAGGCGATCAGGATCGGCCCGAGGTTCCACAGCAACAGGCCCGCCAGCAGCGCCAACGCGGCGCCGATCCACAGGCCGGCCTGGGTGGCTTCGACTACGCCGCGGGCGTCTTTTGCGCCATGCCGGATCGCCACCAGGTTGCCGGTGGCCGCCACCACGCCTACGCAGAAGGTCGAGATCAGCGCATAAGTAGATGCACCCA
Organism: Pseudomonas sp. AU12215; assembly: GCF_001675465.2. Taxonomy (NCBI): domain Bacteria; kingdom Pseudomonadati; phylum Pseudomonadota; class Gammaproteobacteria; order Pseudomonadales; family Pseudomonadaceae; genus Pseudomonas; species Pseudomonas sp. AU12215. The sequence goes on along the minus strand of NZ_MACM02000140.1, from coordinate 85,890 downwards.
ACCCACCGGCGGCCAGCGCCTCGCGGCCGAGCTTGCCCATCATCACGGTGTCGGTGAACACCATGGCGACGTAGGCCAGTTGGGCGGCAATCAGCGGGCCGGCCAGGCGCAGGATGGCGGCGAGTTCGTCACGGTACGGGCGTTTCATGAGTCAGGCTCAGCAAGCGGCAGGCGCCGCATCGATAGGAATGGCCCATTCTCCGGCCGTTATGGACGCGGGCACAAAAGGAAAAATGCGATGCCATCCATGAGTCATACTCATGTTTAAGACAGCCGGAGCCCGCCATGAACCGCCAGTTGCCGCCCCTTTACGCCCTGCGCGCCTTCGAGGCTGCCGCGCGGCACGCGTCCTTCACCCGCGCCGCCGAGGAACTGGCGATCACCCAGAGCGCGGTGAGCCGGCACATCAAGACCCTGGAAGAACACTTCGCCTGCCGGCTGTTCCAGCGCCGCGGCCGCCAGCTGGAGCTGAGCGAAACCGCACGGATGCTGCTGCCCGGCCTGCGCGACGGCTTCGATGCGCTGGAGCGCGCCTGTGCCAGCCTGCGCGCGGACGAAGGCGTGCTGCGGCTGAAGGCGCCGTCGACCCTGACCATGCGCTGGTTGCTGGCGCGGCTGAGCAAGTTCCGCATGCAGAACAGTGATATCGAGGTGCAGCTGACCAGCGCCTGGATGGACGTGGATCGCGTGGACTTCGTGCATGAGCCCTTCGATTGCGCGGTGCTGCTGAGCTCGGGGCACTTTCCGCCGGACTGGGAGGCCGCCTTGCTGTTTCCCGAATGGCTGATTCCCGTCGGCTCGCCTGCGCTGCTGGCGGATGGCGCCTGGGACGCCGAGCGGCTGGCCGGCGCCGAACTGCTGCACCCCACCCCCGACCGTCGCGATTGGCGGCGCTGGTTGCAGCGCATGGGCCTGGGGGAGCAGGTCTCGCTCAAGGGCGGACAGGTATTCGATACCCTCGAGCTGGGCATAGTCGCCGCGACCCGCGGCTACGGTGTTTCCATCGGCGACCTGGTGATGGTCGCCGAGGATGCCAATCAGGGCCGCCTGGCACTGCCCTGGCCCAGTGCCGTCGCCAGTGGCGAGAGTTACTACCTGGTCTGGCCCCGCGCACGCCGAGACCAGGGGCGCCTGCGGCGGCTGCGCGAATTCCTCCAGGCGGAGATGCAGGCGATGCAGATGCCAGCGGTGGACTACTTCGAATGACCTGTCGCTGCGGATAATCTGTCAGCCGTTGCCTTCGCCGGGAATCCCATGAACTCCATCGACCACCTCATCCAGCTCGCTGGCCTGCGCGGCAGTCTCGACCTGCGTTGCCGCTTCCTCGGCGACTGGGCGCTGGACCACGAGCCCTTGCCCGAGGGGACGGCGCAGTACCACGTGGTGCTGTCCGGCAGCTGCCGGGCGGAAATGCCCGACGGACAGGCCCTGGACCTCAAGGCAGGCGACGTACTGGTCCTTCCCGACGGTGCAGCCCACCTGTTGCGCAGTCAAGGCGCTCGTGTGGCCGCGCAGTCGCCGGAAGTCCACGAGGCGGGCCTGTTGCCGGTCCATCGCCTTGGCACGGGCGAAGGCGAGCTGGACATGCTTTGCGGCAGCTTCCATTACCAGCGCGGCTCGCTGCTGATCGGCTCCTTGCCGAGCGTCCTGAAGGTGTCCTGCCAGGACAATGGACTGGGCGATGCCGTGGCCGCGCTGGTCGGCCTGCTGCGCGCCGAGGCGGACGGCAACCAGGCCGGTGCGCGCTTCCTGGTCGATGCATTGTCCTCGGCGCTGTTCACCCTGATCCTGCGCGTCTACCTGCAGGAGCACACCCCCAGCAGCGGCACCCTGGCATTGCTCGCCGACAGGCGCCTGAGCCGCGCCTGGCAGGCGATGCTCGACGAGCCTGCCCACGAATGGACCATCGAGGCCCTGGCCGAACGGGCGAACATGTCCCGCGCCACTTTCACGCGCCTGTTCACCCAGGTTGCCGGGCGGTCGCCCTGGGCGCTGCTGACCACAGTGCGCATGGAATTGGCCTACCGCCTGCTGAGCACCTCGCAGCTGCGCCTCTGCGACATTGCCGCCCAGGTCGGCTACCAGTCCCAGGCCTCCTTCACCAAGAAGTTCAGGGACACCTACGGCGAGGCCCCCGGCCGCCTGCGCCGTGCGGTGAACTAGACCAGTCGTCGCTGCCGGCAAAGCCGCGTGGCGCGTATGGATATGTCCTGCCGCCTTCGCGACGGTTCGCGTCGCTGCCGTCGCAGAGCTGAAACAGCGCTTTGCTAGGGTCATTGCTGGACTAGTCCAGCGAGGGCCCGTTTCGGGCCTTCCCCATTCCAACAACACCACTCGGGGGAATTCCATGAAGCCCATGCGCACCTTGCTCGCCGGCCTGATCCTGGCCGGCCTCGCCAGCACCACGTTTGCCGCCACTGAGCTGAAGCACTGGCCGGCGCCCGCCGCCAAGCAGCTCGACGCCTTGATCGCTGCCAATGCCAACAAGGGCGCCTTCGCGGTCTTCGACATGGACAACACCAGCTACCGCTACGACCTCGAGGAATCGCTGCTGCCCTTCCTGGAAATGAAAGGCGTGCTGACCCGCGAGAAGCTCGATCCCTCGCTCAAGCTGATCCCCTTCAAGGACGTGAACGGCCACAAGGAAAGCCTCAACAGCTACTACTACCGCCTCTGCGAAGTCGACGACCTGGTCTGCTACCCCTGGGTCGCCCAGGTGTTCTCCGGCTTCACCCTCAAGGAGCTCAAGGGCTATGTCGACGAGCTGATGGCCTACGGCAAGCCGGTGCCCAGCACTTATTACGAAGGCGATGTGGTCAAGACCCTCTCGATCAACCCGCCCAAGGTCTTCACCGGCCAGACCGAGCTGTACAACAAGCTGATGGAGAACGGCATCGAGGTCTATGTGATGACCGCCGCCCATGAGGAACTGGTGCGCATGGTCGCCAGCGATCCCAAGTACGGCTACAACGTGAAGCCGGAGAACGTCATCGGCGTCACCACCCTGCTCAAGGACCGCCAGAGTGGCGCGCTGACCACCGCGCGCAAGCAGATCAGCGAGGGCAAGTATGATCCCAAGGCCAACTTGGACCTGGAAATCACCCCCTACCTGTGGACTCCGGCGACCTGGATGGCCGGCAAGCAGGCGGCGATCCTCACCTACATCGACCAGTGGAAGAAGCCCATCCTGGTCGGCGGCGATACGCCCAGCAGCGACGGCTACATGCTCTTCAACGGAACCGCCGAGAACGGCGTGCACCTGTGGATCAACCGCAAGGCCAAGTACATGGACCAGCTCAACGGCATGATCAAGAAGAATGCCGAGGCCCAGGCCAAGCTCGGCCAGCCGGTGACCGCCGACAAGAACTGGGTGATCGTCACGCCCGAAGAGATTCAGTAAACGCCTCCGCAGCTATGACCGGGCTACCGCAGAATTGAGCCAGCGCGGGTCGGATTCACACCTGGTAGGTCCGGGGATGCAACAGTGAATGGCAGCAGGTCGAAAAGCAAACGCCCGACAGGTACTGCCGGGCGTTTGCCTGTTGCCGATGCTACGGCGTCATGGCCCCGGTCTTACACCAGTGCAGCCTCATGGTGCAGCGGCAGGACCGACTGCAGGTCCAGCGAGCTATTGAAGACTGAGTGGTAAGACCCGGTATCCGACTGGTTCTGAACGTTGGCCGCATGATTGGCGGAGAAGCTCAGTGAGTCCTGGCCGATCTGCAGCAGGTCGGACATCTTGAGGGAGGCAAGCTTCTGCGCGTTCTGAACCGATGTGGTCAGGTCAGACTGCGCGGTGGCCCCGGACTTGTCGGCGCTGAACAGCGAGCTGTGACTGAAGTCGAGCACCTTGCTCAACCCATCCTGCAGCTTGACGTCCAGAGCGGACTGGCCGGCAGCGCCGTTCTTGCCAATGGCGGCAATACCATCGAGCACGGAGTTGGAGGTCTTGTTGCCGTCCTGGGTGGCAACGCCGAGGTCGGTCTGGGCGGYAGCACCCGTTTTGTCAGCGGTGAACAGCGAGCTGTTGGCGAAGTCCAGAGCCTTGGTCAGRCCATCCTGCAGTTTCACACCGAGGGTGGATTGGCCGGCGGCGCCGTCCTTGCCGATGCTGGCGATGCCATCGAAMACGGARCTGGAGACCTGGGTGCCATTATGAGTGACTACGCCGAGGTCGGAWTGGGYAGCAGCGCCGTTCTTGTCGATGGTGAACAGCGAGTTGTTGGCGAAGTCCAGAGCCTTGGTCAGGCCATCCTGCAGTTTCACACCGAGGATGGACTGGCCGGCGGCGCCGTCCTTGCCGATGCTGGCGATACCGTCGAATACGGAGCTCGAGGCCTTGGCGCCGTCCTGAGTGGCGACGCCAACGGTGGTTTGCGCCACGGCGCCCTCTTTGCTGGCAGTGAAGACTGAGCTGGTTGCCATATCAACGATCTTGCTCAGGCCGTCCTGCGCCTTGACCGCCAGGTCCATCTGGCTGGCAATGCCTGTCTTGCCGGCATTGACGACACTCTCGAGCACAGTCGTGCTGGTCTTGGTGCCGTTCTGGGTCGTGACACCCAGGTCGATCTTGCCGGCGGTACCCGTCTGGCTGGAGTTCACCAGGGAGTTCAGCGCCAGGTCCAGAACCTTTCCCGCGGCGTCTGTGGCCTTGACTGCGACGGCGACCTGGGAGGTGCTGCTGCTCTTGTCAACGGCGGTGCCGATGCTGATGTCTGTTGTTTTGGTCGAAACGCTGATGTTCAGCTTGTTCGAGCCGGAGCTCGAGGTGTTGCTTCCCAGACCAAAAATGCTGAGCAGTCCCATTTATCAATTTCCTTTCAGATAAAGCGAAAAAGCCGTAGGACGAAGAGTTCGTCTTGCGGCGGCGCGTCGATTTCAATGGCGCTTCGCCTATCGTAATGAGACTCCCCCAGGGGTATCGCATCGCGCGGTAGAAACAGAAGATTCCTAATCTTACAGTCAAGATTTCGTGGCGTGGAGGTAATTAAAAGGTGTGCCTGTCGCTGTCTTCCATCGATCGAAATCTGTTGTCGTGACGTTTGGAGAGGAGATTGCGGTGAGTCGATGAAGGGGCTTCGTTGTCTATCCGGCCTGCTCGCCTGTTCCTTCTCCAAGACGGTAGCGCCCGGCCTGCGCAYCGGCTGGGTGGTRCCGGGCGYTACCTGGATCGCATCCTSCACTTCAAGTACATCGCCAGTGGCACCTGCGCGCCGCAGCCGCAGATGGCCCAGGCCAAGCTCGGCCAGCCGGTGACCGCCGACAAGAACTGGGTGATCGTCACTCCGTAGAGCATCCAGTAGCACGGAGGTGTGCGGCCTGGAATCAGCTGTCGTATCAGCCTTGGCGGATGTTCGATGCCTCCAGCAAACGCCTGGCATCTTTCACCAGGCGTTCGCTTTGGGGGAACAAAGCACCCTTATCAGGCAATGACTACTTCGTGGTTCAGTGGCAGGATAGATTGAAGCTCTTGGATGTCGGCAAATGGCACCACATGGTGTGAACTGCCGGCATCCGTCTGGCTCTGGCTGACCTGCCCCTGGGGGATTGGTAGCGAAAGGGCTTCCTGACCGACTTGCAGAATGTCTGCAAGGCTGAGCGAGGTCAGTTTAGATGCGCTGGTTTGAGCCGCCGTGTCGCTGCTGTCCGCGAGGGTGAGACCGTCGCCGCTGAACAGATGCTCCAGTAAGCCGCCTGCGTATTTGACCCCGCCCTGCCCTTTGCCGTCCAACTCTGACTGAGCATGGGGGCCCTCTTTGCCAATGAGGTTATCCATATTACTCAAGGTATCTTGGAATGCTGTGCTCTGGTCGGTCGGTACAAGGTGGCTGATCGTGCTCTGCAGGGCAGCGAAGTCGTAGTGAGTCTGGGAGCCCGGTTCGGACAGGTCGAAGATGGTGCCGTGCCGCAGGTTTTCCAGGTGATTCAAGCTATCCTGAATTGTGGCCACCAGGTCGGCGGGCGTGAGTAAGCCGATCTTGCCGCGGAGGAGGGAGAGATAGTCGTTGAGTTTATCAGTCAGTGCGTTTGGGTCGAGTATCGGTCCATTGACGATGCTGCTGTTCAGATGGTTCAGGCTGTCCTGAAAGACAGTACTCAGCTCGGTCGACCAAGTGTTGATCTTGCTCAGTAGGGTAGCGAGAGCGTCATGAATCTGAGTGGCCGGATCGGACAGCTCAAAGAAGGTGCCGTTGCCCAGATGATTCAGGTGGTCCTGCATAGTGGCAACCAGGTCGGCGGGAATAAAGGAGCCGATTTTGTTGCGGAGGAGGGAGAGATAGTCGTGGAGCGTGCCGGCGAGTGCGTCCGGGTCGAGCGTCGGCCCATTGACGATGAGGCTATTCAGATAGTTGAGATTGTCCTGGAAGATGGCGCTCAACTCGGTCGGCCAAGAAGCGATCTTACTCTGTAGCGTAGCGAGAGTGCCATGAATCTGGGTGCCCAGCCCGGATGGATCGAAAAGGACCCCGTTACCGACGAAGTTACCCAGATTACTACTCTGGAGCTTGCTGTTCAGTTCGGCTGTGCTATTGGCGAAGAAGCTTACGAAGCTCTCCTGAATCTTGCTTGTTACGTCAATCGGGTTAATGGTGTTCAGTCCGAGCACAGTTTTGAGGTCGTTCTGCGCTGGCTGGACGAGATCAGTCTTGTTTATGGTGAGTAAGTTGCTGAGGACGCTGGTGGCAGATTTCAGGCTGTCCTGGACAGAATGGCCGATTGCGGGGCCGCTCACCGCGCTGGAACTATTGCCCATGTCACCGACTGCCTTGCTGATCGACCCCAGCAACGTGTTGCCGTTGAATTTCGGGGTAATGCTCGCATTGGTGGCCGTCGAGAGTGTCTTGATGCCAGCACTGATGCTGGAAGTGATACTAGTCAATGGGTACTTCTGGTTGATGTTTCCAAAGCCCTGACTGCTGAATAGATTCATTGAGCGCTCCACTTGATCATGATGCGGAATATATGGAATTGATGCATTTTATTGCGTGCAGCTTAATTGGCTGTTTATACGAAAACTGTACGCAGGGAAATGCCGAACTCAGCATACGTGGCAGTAATAAGATTAGGTATCGAAGCTAGAGTTTCGGACATTTCCTAATGGCATCGAATATTTTTAAGACATCTGCATGGCTATTGGAGAGCTCGGTTTCCCACGGCTCCTTACCTTTGTTGGGGGGGTTAATTGGCTTGAACAAACTTTTCATTGGTTTTGCATAGAGTGGAGGGCGGGGCTATTGTAATAATTCAAAGAATCTGTCTGCGTTGCTGGCTGATGGGGTGATCAGGTAGAGATTTGCTAGAGTTGTAGCTATCGAATTTGTTAGGGCTTTGATAGACGCTTAATTATTTTTTCTTTATCGCATGTGGTGATTTTGTCTAGGTTGTCTAGGTTAAGGCATGGTGGTGAACTCTTATTCTTGGATGGTGTTGTAAGTTATGATTTAATTTTCGGCTTAAGAGGCGGGTATAATTTAATAATTGATATCTTCTGAGCTTAATCAAAAAAGTCGCTGCTACAGCCGCTAAAAATCTCAGAGGAGAAATTTTGCGGTTTCGCTCTGGATTTCATTGCAAGTGATGCAGCGCGCCTGACAGGTTCGAGTGCGCGTGCAATCAACGATGTCTATCAGGGTATTCGACGTCGGCTGGCCGAAGAATGTGAGCAGGCTTTGCCGTGCTAAGGCGTGATCGAAATCGATGAGCCCTACTTCGGCCCGCATATGGTTCCCAGCAAGCACGGTCGAGAAGCTCTGTGGAGAATGATTGTCTTTGGCCTGGTCAAACGTGGCGAAACGGTCTACATCCCAATCGTTCGGGACTGCTGTAAAGCCAAGCTGCTATCCGGAGGCGAGTAGTCCTCAATAGCGTGATCCTGTCAGATAGCCTGACTAGCTATGACGGGCTTATGCCAAGCATTGGCGAGTGCGCCATCCATATGGCGAGTGGCGAGGCCGCTGCCATTAGCAATACGAGCGCGTTGCTAGGGCCTATGTCCAAGCTGATTCAGCCCGTACTCTAAGCTGGCAGCAGAAAGCTCGCCCATCTGGCTGTGCTTCAGGCGCCCCTGGGCGTCGTAGAACAGGGTGGTGGGCATGCCGTAGGAACCGGTGAGCTGGCCCAGGCGGTTGCCGCTGTCGAGCAATACTGCCGCTTCGCTCAGGCCCTGGTCGCGCAGGAAACGCTGCACGGCTTCGGCGTTCTCACCCTGGTTGACCAGCAGGAAGCGCACATCGCTGCGCTGCTTCTGGGCGGCCTCCAGCACCGGCATTTCGCGCCGGCACGGTGGGCACCAGGTGGCCCAGAGGTTCACCACCATGGGCCGGCCATCCCGCGCGCGCAGGTCCACGGCCGCCCCGCGCAAGTCCATCACCGTGAGTTCGGGAAGCTGCTGGCTGCGATCCAGCGCCGAAGTCACTGCCTTGCCGCCGCCCCACAGGCATACGCCGACCACGGCGGCGACGGCCAGCGGGCGACGCAGTGCGGCCCTGCGCCAGGCCAGCACGGCGCCGATCAGCGCAGCGGCGATCACGCCCGGTAGCGCGAGAAACCCGCCATCGCGGATATCCACAAGGCTCAGGGGCGTCGCCGCGTACTGCTCGGCATAGCGCGCAACGAATGCCAGCCGTGCCGCCAGCAGTCCGCCGAGGAACATGGCGAACAGCGCACCTTCTGGATTGGCGCCGCGCCTGCGCCCGGCCAGCCAGCCGGCCAGCAGCGCACCGAAGAAGCCGAGGTAGAGCAGGACGTGGGGCAGGGGAATGGCCAGTGGGCCTAGGGTCAGACTGGTCAAGGCAGGAGCCCGGCAAAAGGAAACCAAGGTACAGCAGGGCGCGGCCATGCGGCAGCGCCGGGCTGTGGATAAATGTTTCGCCTCAGGCCGGCAGCGGCTCGGCCTGCTGCTCGCGCAACTCGGCGGTGAGCCGCCCGGCGCAGGCGCCGACCTTGCGCACGGCCGCTTCGATCAGCGGCAGGTCGCGGTTGGAGTAGTTCATGCGGATGCAGTTGCGGTATTTGCCCGAGGCGGAAAAGATGTTGCCCGCCGCTACCTGTACGTTGTCGCGGCGCAATTCGTGGTTCAGCCGCACGCTGTCGAACTGCGGGTCGAACTCGACCCAGAGCATGAAGCCGCCGCGCGGCCGGGTGACTCGCGCGCCTTCGGGGAAGTAGCGGCCGACCCACTCGGTCATCAGGTCGCGGTGGCGCTGGTACTGCGTGCGCATGCGGCGGATGTGCGGCTCGTAGTGGCCGCCGCCGACGAACTCGGCCAGGGCCATCTGCGGCTGCGGCGCGCAGGTGCCACTGGCGATGTACTTGAAGTGCAGGATGCGATCCAGGTAACGCCCCGGTACCACCCAGCCGGTGCGCAGGCCGGGCGCGACCGTCTTGGAGAAGGAGCTGGCCAGCAGGACGCGGTCGTCGGTGTCGAAGGACTTGATGCTGCGTGGGCGCGGGAAGGCGTAGGCCAGTTCACCGTAGACGTCGTCCTCGAGGATCGGCACGTCGTAGCGCGCGGCCAGCGTCAGCAGGGCGCGCTTACGGGCGTCGGGCATGATGTAGCCCAGCGGATTGTTGCAGTTGGGGGTGAGCAGGATCAGCTTCACCGGCCACTGTTCCATCGCCAGTTCCAGCGCTTCCAGGCTGATGCCGTTGGTGGGGTCGGTGGGAATTTCCAGCGCCTTCAGGCCATACGCCTTGAGCGCCTGCATGGCGCCGTGGAAGCTCGGCGAGTCGATGGCGATGATGTCCCCCGGTTCGCAGATGGCGCGCAGGGTGATGGCCAGCGCTTCCTGGCACCCGGTGGTGATGACGATCTCGCTGGGCGGCACCTGGCAGCCGGAGTCGAGCATCAGCCGGGCGATCTGCTCGCGCAGCGGCAGCGAGCCCTGGATGCCTTCGTAGCCCAGGCTCTGCAGGTCGGTCCGCCGCGCGGCATGCACCATCGCGCGTTGCAGCGGCTTGAGCGAAGGGCTGGCGATATCCGGCGTGCCGCGCCCGAGCTGGACGAAATCGCCGCCCGGCGCGCGGCGCACCTGTTCCAGAACCTGGTCCCACTGCGACACATCCACCGGCCGCTGTGCCGGGCGAGTCATCGCCGGCATCGGCGGCAGTTCGCGACGTTCCGGCACGAAGTAGCCGGACTTGGGCCGCGGCTCCACCAGGCCGTCATCTTCCAGTACGCGATAGGCCTGCTGCACGGTGCTGATACTGACGCCATGTTCTTCGCTTAGCGCGCGCACCGAGGGCAGGCGGTCGCCAGGGCGATACAGGCCTTGCTCGATGCGTTCGCCGAGGGTGGCGGCCAACTGCGCGTAGCGTTTCATGACAGATCTCCCGTGCCGGGTTGGTTCGGCTCGATGCAGTACAGATCGGGAAAAAATACGCCATTCAGACCGATTTCGCCCGGTTCTGTATGGAAAAAACTCTGTCGTGTTGAATCTGTAATGATTTTCCCCGATTCGTCACGCTAGCCCCACGTCCGAGGAACCCGACTGGAGGAGTGACGACATGAGCGGCCTGAGCGATGTGCGGCTGACCCTTTATCAACAGGAACTGCTGGAGATCCCCGGCACCCGCGTGGCGCCGCGTGAGCACGGCGAAAGCCGCTGGCAGCAGTTCTGGCGCCGCGTGCGCACCCGCAAGCAACTGCTGGAGCTCTCCGACGAGCAACTGCGCGACATTGGCATCAGCCGCGAGCAGGCGAAGCTGGAAGCGATGCGGCCATTCTGGCGCTGCTGATCACCTACAGACCAATCAGGGAGCACTTATGAGCGAGACGCGCGCTGCTGCGTTTGAACGGATCGCCGCCGAGCTCGGCTACGACTTCAGCGGTGAAATGAAGATCGGTGGCAACTACGTGCCTTTCCTCATCGAGGGAAACCAGGTGCACCTGAGCGGGCAGATTCCGCGAGTAGGCGATGAAATCGTCGTCACCGGTCGGGCGGGCAGTGAGGTGTCGCTGGCCGACGCCCAACGGGCCGCCAAAGTCTGCGTGATGCGGGCGCTGGCGCTGCTGCGACAGGCGCTGGGGGATCTCGAGCGGGTGCGCAAGGTGCTGCAGCTCAATGTGTTCGTGCAGTCGGCGGAGCACTTTACCCAGCACAGCGAGGTGGCCGACGGCGCCTCGGCAGTCCTGTATGAGGTGCTGGGCGTGGCCGGCGTGCACACGCGCACGTCGGTCGGCGTCTATCAGTTGCCGAAGAATGCGACGGTCGAGCTGAATCTCCTCGCCATCGCCGAGGGCCTGCCGCGCTAGTGCCCCGCACGGTATTGCAGCGCTTCGGCCAGGTGCGGGCGCGCGATGCGGTCTTCCTGCTGCAGGTCGGCAAGGGTGCGGGCGACCTTGAGAATCCGGTGCAGGGCGCGCAGTGACAGGTTCAGGCGCTCGCCGGCCTTTTCCAGCCAGGCCTGGTCTTCCGGGCTTAATGCACAATATTGGTGCATTTTCTTCAGCGTAAGAAACGCGTTCGCGCAGCCCTGGCGGGCGAGTTGGCGCTGGCGGGCAGCGGCGACCTGAGTGGCCAGTTCCGCGCTGCTGGTGCTGGGCCCGCTGGGGGCAAGGGTGGTGCTTTCACGGTTGACGGTGAGGTGCAGGTCGATGCGGTCCAGCAGTGGCCCGGAGAGCTTGGCGCGGTAGCGCTGGATCTGTTCCGGCGAACAGCGGCAACGGCCGCTGGGGTCGCCGAGATAGCCGCAGGGGCAGGGGTTCATCGCTGCCACCAACTGGAAGCGTGCCGGGAAGCGCACACGGCCGCTGGCGCGGGCGATGACAATTTCGCCCCCTTCCAGCGGTTCGCGGAGAACCTCCAGGACCTTGCGATCGAACTCCGGCAATTCATCCAGGAACAACACACCCTCGTGCGCCAGTGTGATCTCGCCCGGCTGCGGGCGGCTTCCCCCGCCGACCAGCGCCGGTGCGGAGGCGGTGTGGTGCGGTTGTCTGAAGGGGCGCTGTGGCCAGTGAGTCAGCGGCCCGCGACCTGCCACGGAATGGATCGCCGCAACCTGCAATGCCTCGTCTTCGTTCAGCGGCGGCATCAGACCGGGCAGGCGGCTGGCGAGCAGGGTCTTGCCGGTGCCGGGCGGACCGCTGAACAGCAGGTTGTGCGCCCCGGCAGCGGCGACCAATAGCGCGCGCTTGGCGGCGGCCTGACCCTGGACTTCCGACAGGTCCGGATAGGGCGGCGTTACCCGCATCAGGCCGTTCGCCTCATAAGGACGCAGTCGCTCCTGGCCGCTGAAGTGCGCGGCCAGTTCCAGCAGGTGGCCGACGGCGTAGACGGTCAGGCCGCTGGCGAGGCTGGCCTCTTCGGCGTTCTCCTTCGGCACCACCAGGGCGCGGCCGGCGGCGCGGGCAGCCAGGGCGGCGGGTAGTACTCCGGGGACCGGGCGCAAAGTGCCGGACAGCGCCAGTTCGCCCAGGCATTCCAGTTCATCCAGCCCGGCAGCGTCGGCCAATTGGCCGCTGGCGGCGAGGATGCCCAGGGCAATGGCCAGGTCGAAGCGCCCGCCATCCTTCGGCAGGTCGGCCGGGGCGAGGTTCAGGGTGATGCGTCGGTTGGGGAAATCGAAGCCGGCGTTGAGCAGGGCGCTGCGCACGCGGTCCTTGCTCTCTTTCACGGCGCCTTCGGGCAGGCCGACCAGGGTCAGGGAAGGCAGGCCGTTGGCCAGGTGTGCCTCGACGATGACGCCGGGCGCTTCCACGCCGACCTGGGCGCGGCTATGGATGATGGCGAGGGACATGGATCACTCCTGGATCGCATGCCGCCCGCCAGGAGGGGATTACTCGGCGGGTTCGGCGGCGGGCGGCGAGAGCTTGGCTTCCATTTCCGCGACCTTGGCTTCCAGCGCCTCGAGGCGCGCGCGGGTACGGGCGAGGACGACCATCTGGCTGTCGAATTCGTCGCGGCTGACCAGGTCGAGCTTGCTGAAGGCGCTCTGCATCAGAACCTTGAACTGGGCTTCCAGCTCGGCCTTCGGCAGGGGCGATTCGCCACCGAACAGACGTCCGGCTTGTTGGCTGATGGCATCGAGGAAGGCTTTGGGCGGCAGCATGGTTCATGGGTTCCGGATTGAATCAGAGCGCAGTCTATCACGCAGCCGCCGCCGGCTGCGGCGTGCGGGGTTGCACGCTTTTTGAGCAGTGTGCCCGCCCGCCGTGCGCGCTTTCGGTGCGCCCGGGCGGCACTGGCGAATCGCCAGAAACTCCTTTTTTAAGCCAAGTGCCTGATGGCGCGGGCATTTCCACGAACTGGCAAGCTTCATGCTTTGGGGCATACATGGCGTGCACCGATGCAGTTCCGGTGCGGCAGGCGAGGCAGGGGATCGCTTCGATCAACGCAGTCGGAGTGCTGAGGTAGGGCGGCCGGCGCATTACAAAAGCCAGACACTGCGCTTAGACTTGTCTCCGGGTTCGTTCTTCCTGGGGCGGGTCCACCAAAACACGGGAGAGAGTTACATGAAGCTAGTCACAGCCATCATCAAGCCGTTCAAGCTGGACGACGTTCGTGAGTCGCTGTCCGAGATCGGCGTGCAGGGCATCACTGTGACCGAAGTCAAAGGCTTCGGCCGGCAGAAGGGCCACACCGAGCTGTACCGTGGCGCGGAATACGTTGTCGATTTCCTGCCGAAGGTGAAGATCGATGTCGCCATTGCCGATGACCAGCTGGATCGTGTTATCGAAGCCATCACCAAGGCCGCCAACACCGGGAAGATCGGTGACGGCAAGATCTTTGTCGTAAATCTGGAACAGGCCATTCGTATCCGTACCGGCGAAACCGGCACCGACGCGATCTAAGCCAAGCCCACACCGAACCCCACGCCCCAGGAGAAACAACAATGACTCTGCGCAAATACGCAGGGCTAGGCGCCCTATTGCCCCTCGCAATGCCCGGTCTGGCCTTGGCCGACGAGGCTGCGGCCCCCGTCCTGAACAGCGGTGACACCGCCTGGATGCTGATTTCCAGTGCCCTGGTGCTGCTGATGACCATCCCCGGCCTGGCCCTGTTCTACGGCGGCATGGTGCGCGCCAAGAACGTCCTGTCGATCATGATGCAGTGCTTCGCGATCACCGCGCTGATCAGCATCCTCTGGGTCGTCTACGGCTACAGCCTGGCCTTCGATACCGTCGGTATGGAGAAGGGCGTGGTCAACTTCGCCTCCTTCGTCGGCGGCCTGGACAAGGCCTTCCTCAGTGGCCTGACCAGCACCGGCCTGACCTCTGCCGCGGCGCTGTTCCCGGAAAGCATCTTCGTGATGTTCCAGATGACCTTCGCGATCATCACTCCGGCCCTGATCGTCGGCGCCTTCGCCGAGCGCATGAAGTTCTCGGCCATGCTGATCTTCACCGCGCTGTGGTTCACCCTGGTCTACGCACCGATCGCCCACATGGTCTGGAGTGGTGACGGCGGCCTGCTGTGGGACTGGGGCGTGCTGGACTTCGCCGGTGGCACCGTGGTGCACATCAACGCCGGTATCGCCGGCCTGGTGGCGTGCATCGTGCTGGGCAAGCGCAAGGGCTACCCGACCGCTGCCATGGCACCGCACAACCTGGGCTACACCCTGATCGGCGCCGCGCTGCTGTGGGTGGGCTGGTTCGGCTTCAACGCCGGTTCCGCCGCTGCTGCCAACGGCACTGCCGGCATGGCCATGCTGGTCACCCAGATCGCCACCGCCGCCGCCGCCCTGGGCTGGATGTTTGCCGAGTGGATCACCCACGGTAAGCCGAGCGCCCTGGGCATCGCTTCGGGTGTGGTTGCCGGCCTGGTGGCCATCACCCCGGCCGCCGGTACCTGCGGCCCGATGGGCGCCATCGTGATCGGCCTGGCGGCCGGCGTGATCTGCTTCTTCGCCGCTACCAGCCTCAAGCGCGCCGTCGGCTATGACGACTCCCTGGACGCCTTCGGCGTGCATGCGGTCGGCGGTATCGTCGGCGCCCTGCTCACCGGCGTGTTCGCAGCGCCGGCCCTGGGCGGCTTCGGCACCGTGACCGACATCGGCGCGCAGCTGTTCACCCAGTTCAAGGGCGTGGCCTTCACCATCGTCTACACCGGTATCGTCAGCTTCGTGATCCTCAAGGTCCTGGACCTGGTCATGGGCCTGCGCGTCACCGAGGAAGAGGAAACCGTGGGTCTGGACCTCTCCCTGCACAACGAACGCGGCTACAACCTGTAAGGGTTCGCGCAAGTTCGACGAAGGGCGCCCTCGGGCGCCCTTTGCTTTTTCGATCAGCACGCTAGAATGCGCGCGCATCACCGTTAGCGACGGAGAAGTGCCCGCCATGTGGCAGCAGAAGTCCATCACCCTGCGCCCTCGCCCGCGAGGTTTCCACCTGGTCACCGACGAGATCCTGGCCGCGTTGCCGGAGCTGTCGAAGTGCCGGGTAGGCCTGCTGCACCTGCTGTTGCAGCACACCTCCGCCTCGCTGACGGTCAACGAGAATGCCGATCCCTCGGTGCGTCGCGATTTCGAGCGGTTCTTCAATCGCCTGGTGCCCCAGGGTGAAGGCGGCTACGAGCATGACTACGAGGGGCCGGATGACCTTCCGGCGCATTTCAAGTCGAGCCTGCTGGGCTGTCAGCTGACGCTGCCGATACAGCAGGGAGGCTTGGCAATGGGCACCTGGCAGGGTATCTATCTGGGCGAGCACCGTGACCACGGCGGCCCGCGCAGGATAGTGGCGACCTGGCAGGGCGAGCTTGTATGAATTTTTTCCGGCGGCGTTCGTCAAAGCGCGCAGCTGGGCTATAACTAACGTGCTTTGCAGCACCACAGAGGTTGAACGATGAGCGACGAAGAACTGGAACAGGACGAGCTGGACGGCGCTGACGAGGATGATGGCGAAGAGCTCGCCGCAGCCGACGACGGCGACGCCGAAGCAGACAGCGGCGATGGGGATGAAGCCCCTTCTTCCAAGGGCGGTGGCAAGAAAGCCAAGGCCGCTGCGGAAGAAGAGGAACTGCCCTCGGTCGAAGCCAAGCAGAAGGATCGTGATGCACTGGCTCGCGCGATGGAGGAATTCCTCACTCGCGGCGGCAAGGTGCAGGAGATCGAGCCCAACGTCGTGGCCGACCCGCCCAAGAAGCCGGATAGCAAATACGGCAGCCGCCCTATCTGATATCTGACGCAATACGAAAAGCCCCGTCGCTCCGTCTGGAGCGGCGGGGCTTTTTCATGTCCGATTATTGCGGCGTGCCGTGCTGTAGGAGCGAGCAGGAGTATCAGAGCTTCGCCAGGACGCCCGGCAGCTCTGCCAGGTTGTGGATGATCGCGCTGGGCGCTTCTTCGCCGTCCCATTGCTTGCGTGCGGGGTTGAACCAGATCGCCTTCATGCCCGCGCGGCGCGCG
The DNA here is from genome assembly GCF_001675465.2 of Pseudomonas sp. AU12215. NCBI lineage: Bacteria > Pseudomonadati > Pseudomonadota > Gammaproteobacteria > Pseudomonadales > Pseudomonadaceae > Pseudomonas > Pseudomonas sp. AU12215. Next base: position 69,546 of record NZ_MACM02000140.1, on the reverse strand, counting down.
CCGGCGATGTCATCGCTGGGGTGGTCGCCGATGTGCACGGCGTGTTCGGCGGCGACGCCGCCGCGCTTGAGCGCTTCCTGGAAGGGATGCGGATCGGGCTTGCCGACGCCCAGTTCTTCCGCGCACAGGGCGAACTGGAAGTAGTCCGCCAGGCCCAGCCGGCGCACGTCGGCGTTGCCGTTGGTGAGCACGCCGAGGATGAAGCGGTTGGCCAGTTGCTCCAGGGTCGGATGCACCTCGGGGAACAGCGCCACCTGGTGCCGCGCCTGGAGGAAGGTCTGGAAGCCGGCCTCGGCCAGCTCCGTCGCCTCGGGCTGTGGATAACCCGCGTCGAGCAGCGCGTGGAACAGGATGCGCCGGCGCAGCTCACTCAGGCGGTGCTTGAGCATCGGGTCCTGCTCCATCAGCCGCGAACGGATTGCCCACAGGTGCTCGATGGGCACCGGGCCGAGCTGTGCAGCGTGCACCGCGAGCCAGTCACGCAGGGTGGCTTCGGCGCTGTTCATCACCGGGGCGACGTCCCACAGCGTGTCGTCGAGATCGAAGGTGACCAGACGGATACTCATTCTTCTGCTCCGGGTTTACGGCGTGCCCGCGGGTGCGCCTGGTCGTAGACCGCGGCGAGGTGTTGGAAGTCCAGGTGGGTGTAGATCTGCGTGGTGGCGATGTCGGCGTGGCCGAGCAGCTCCTGTACCGCGCGCAGGTCCTGGGAGGATTCGAGCATATGGCTGGCGAACGAATGCCGAAGCATGTGCGGGTGCAGGTGCTGGCCCAGCTCGCGCACGCCGGCCTCGCGCACCCGCAGCTGGATGGCGCGCGGTGTCAGGCGCTTGCCGCTGCGGCCGATGAAGACGGCGTTGTCCTGCGGCGATACGCTGGCCCGTAGTGGCAGCCAGGCTTCGATGGCCTGCCGCGCGGCGCGGCCGACCGGGAGTTCGCGAACCTTGTTGCCCTTGCCGTGGACGCGTACCAGGCCGTCTTTCAGGTCCAGCCATTCCAGGTCGAGGCCGACCAGCTCGGAGAGGCGCAGGCCGGAGGAATAGAACAGCTCCAGCAACGCCTGGTCGCGACGGGCGATGAAGTCGTCCTCGACGCCGCCGTCGAGCAGTTGCGCGGTGCGGTCGGTATCCAGCGTGCGCGGCAGCTTGCGGGCGCCCTTGGGCGCGGCGAGGCCGTCGGCGGGATCGTGCCGGCAGCGGCCTTCGCGGATCAGGTACTGGTACAGCCCGCGGGTGGCCGACAGCAGGCGCGCCAGGCTGCGGCTGGCAAGGCCCTGCTGGTGCAGGCGGGCGACGAACAGGCGCAGGTCGCGCACCTGCAGCGCCGACCATTCGTTGATCGAGGATTTCTCGCACAGCGCGGCGAGCCGCGCCAGGTCGCGGCGGTAGCCGTCAAGCGTGTGCACGGACACCTGGCGCTCGCTGCGCAGGTGTTCCAGATAGGATTCCAGATCGGCTTCGAGCGACACGCGGAAAGCTCCCAGTGATACAGCCAGGCTGGCAGCTTACCGCGTAGCGAGGGTCAGCGTACCGAGCGCAGTGGCGTGGAGAAGCGCGGCAGGGTGCGCGCGAGGACTTCGGCGACGTAGCCGAGGAACAGGGTGCCCAGCGAGCTCTTGTAGTGCTGCGGATCGGGGCTGCCGATCGCCAGCACGCCGTGCAGACCCTGGAAGGTGAGCGGCACGACGGCGGCGGAGCCGACCTGCTCGCGTTCGCTTTCGCAGAACAGGAAGGCCAGCTCGTGGGGGCGCAGCACGCCGCAGACGGTCTTGCCGCCGGACAGCAGGCCACCGATGGCCTGGTGCGCTTCGGCGCTGCTCACCGAGCGGCCCACCGGCAGGTTGTTGTCGCTGAACAGGATCAGGCTGACGTAGGGCACGAGGAATTCGTGGCGCAGGCTGTCTTCCACCGTGCTGACGATTTCCTCGAGGCTGGTGGCGTCGAGCAGATCGAGCACCAGGCGGCGGGTCTTGTCGAACAGGCGATCGTTGTCGCGGGCTACGTCCATCAGTTGCGACAGCCGATGGCGCATCTCGATGTTGCGCTCACGCAGCAGGCGCACCTGGCGTTCCACCAGCGACACGGCATCGCCCGGCTGGTGCGGAATGCGCATCTCCGGGATCAGCTCGTCATGGTCGACGAAGAATTCAGGGTGCCGGCGAAGATAGTCGGCGACCTGTTCGGCTTCGAGCGTAACGGTGGGGTCCTGGGGGATATCGGTCATAAGCGTCCCGGTTCAGCGCCTGTCCAATGTCTGCCTGCGCTTTGCTCATACGGCGTTGGAAACAGGCTCAAAATGCTCATCTACTCTTCGTAAACTGCGCTTTCTCGCCTGTTTCCGCCTTGTCTGAGCTGCGCTCGGCAAGACCTTGACAGGCTTATAGACGTACCTGGCCTTCGAACACCCGCACGGCGGGCCCGGTCATCATAACGGGCTGACCCGGTCCTGCCCACTCGATGGACAACCGTCCGCCGGGAAGGTCGATCTGTACCGGCGATTGCAGCCAGCCCTGGCGAATGCCGGCGACGGCGGCGGCGCAGGCGCCGGTGCCGCAGGCCAGTGTCTCGCCGGCGCCGCGTTCCCAGACGCGCAAGCGTGCCTGGTGCGGATTGACGATCTGCAGGAAGCCGATGTTGGCCTTCTGCGGGAAGCTTTCGTGGACTTCGAGTTTCGGGCCCAGGGTGCGTACCGGTGCGCTGTCGACGTCATCCACGCGCAGCACGCCGTGCGGGTTGCCCATGGAGATGGCGGCCAGCTCGTAGCGCTGCCCGTCCACTTCCAGGGGATAGCTCAGCGCCTCGCTCTCGGCCTTGAACGGCACCTGCTCGGGCACCAGGCGCGGCGGGCCCATGTCGACGGTGACCTGGCCATCGTTGGCGATGGTCAGCTCGATCATGCCGCCCTTGGTTTCCACGCGGATGGTCTTCTTCGCGGTCAGGCGCTTGTCGACCACGAAGCGCGCGAAGCAGCGCGCGCCGTTGCCGCACTGTTCGACCTCGGTACCGTCGCAGTTGAAGATGCGGTAGCGGAAGTCCGCGTCCGGTGTGCTCGGCGGCTCGACGATCAGCAGTTGATCGAAACCGACTCCGAAATTGCGGTCGCCCCACTGTTTGACGTGGCGTGGCTGCACATGGGCGTGCTGGCTGACCAGGTCCAGGACCATGAAGTCATTGCCCAGCCCGTGCATCTTGGTAAAGCGCAGAAGCATCGTCGTCTCGGCCTCAGTCCGGCAGCAGGCTTTCGCCGGCGAACAGCTCTTGTCTCTTGCGGCAACGCACCCCGTGCGCAGCCGAGCTATCCACCAGCACCTCGGCGGCGCGGCCCCGGGTGTTGTCGTTGGAAATCATGACGAAACCATAGGCGCCGGCCGGATGAACGGCCAGCAGGTCACCTTCTTTCCGGGCGGGGGCGCGAAGCCGGGCGGGGAAGTCGCCGGTTTCGCCCGGCGGCGTGCCAAAGCGCTCGGCAATCGCCGACGCTGGCACGTCTGCCGCGAGCAGTCGCCCGCCGCGGACGTCGAAGGCGTCCATGGGAACGCCCTCAGAGACCGTAGCGGTCCTTGCTGTGTTCGTTCTTGGCCTTTTCGTCGTCCGGCAGGTACAGCGGGCCTTTCTGCCCGCAGCCAGCAATGGCGGCGGTCAGCAGGGCGATCGCGACGAAGGGAAGCAGCAGTCGCTTCATGGCGGAATCCTTTAAATAAAGCGTCGATTGGGCCGGAGTATACCGGCCCCCCGCCGGCTTGCCTATGCGAGCCGGCTCCCGCCTGGCGGGGCTTTCGGCTTGCGCCCGGCGGGCCGCTGGCCATATGATGGTGGGCAAAAAATGGAAAGCTCGATGGACTATCGCGATCCTCTGCCCAGTTCGGTGTCGGTGGCCTACCTGCAGGGCCTTGTGGAGCATCTGCAGCGCCACGGCGTGGAGCCGACGCAGTTGCTGGAGACGGTGCATCTGGAGCCCTCGATCCTCGCCCAGCGTGACCAGCGTATCGCCGCCAGTGCTTACCTCGAACTGGTTGGCGCCGGCGTGCGCCTGAGTGGCGACGACAACCTCGGCCTGCATCTGGGCGAGGCGGTGCGCCCCGGCTACTACGGCGTACTCGGCTACCTGATCATGAGCTGCGCGACCCTTTCCGACGCCCTGCATCGCCAGGCGCGCTATGCCGCGCTGGTGGGCAACCTGGGCCGCGTCGAGCTGGCCGACGAGCCGCCGCGCGACGGTTGCGAGCCGTTGGTCAAACACTGCTGGGAGGCGCTGCTGCCGCAACAGCAACGGCAGATGAGCGAGGAGACGCTGGCCGGCTGGGTCAGCTTCGGCCATTGGGTCAGTGGCGTGGACGAGGCGCCGTTCGAAGTCCGCTTCAGGCACAGCGCCCCGGCGGACGTCAGCGAACACGCCCGCATCTTCCGCTGCCCGGTACTCTTCGATCAGCCGGACAATGCCCTGGTCTTTCCCAAACGCCTGCTGGCGCTGCCGCTCGGCCAGGCTGACGCTCAGGTGCAGCGCACCCTGGATGCCTACGCCGAACGCCTGCTGGTGGAGATCAACAAGGGCGACAGCGTGCTCGACCGTGCGCGCCGGGAGCTGGCGCGCCAGTTGCCGGAGCAGGGCGCCGACCTGGAGCACCTGTCGCTGACGCTCGCCCTGAGCCCCCGCACCCTGCAACGCCGCCTGCGCGATACCGGCCTGTCGTTCAGCCAACTGGTGGACGAAACCCGCCAGCAGCTGGTGCTCCACTATTTGCGCGACCCGGCACTGGATACCGCCGATATCGCCTATCTGCTGGGCTTCAGCGAAGCCAGTTCGCTCGCCCGCGCATTCCGGCGCTGGACGGGGCAGAGTCTGGGCGAATACCGGCGTAAACTGGTGCCTTTGACTGATCCCGAGGACGATGCATGAGCACTTTGAGCGAAGCCCGCTTCCATGACCTGGTGGACGCCGTACAGGTAACGGTGGAGGACGCCTTCGACGACAGCGATCTGGACCTGGACCTGGAGAACTCCAGCGGCGTGCTGACCGTGCGCTTCGAGAACGGCACCCAGCTGATCCTCAGCCGCCAGCCGGCGCTGCGCCAGCTGTGGGTGGCGGCGCGCTCCGGCGGCTTCCACTTCGACTACGACGAATCCGGCTCGCTGTGGATTTGCGACAGCACCCGCGAACCGCTGGGCGCGCTGCTCAATCGCGCCACGCTGGAACAGGCTGGCGAGGATGTCGACTTCCCCGGCATCTGAGGGGCAGGCGAGCGTCGCTTCGCCCTGCTGCCGGCGCTGCTGCCTGGACGACGCGGATGTCTGCGTCGGCTGCGGCCGCACCCTGGGCGAGATACTGGAATGGAACGAGGCGGACGGCGAGCGTCGCCGGGCGATTCTGGCGGACTGCGAAAAGCGCCGAAACAACCACTCGCCGAAGTGGTGACTGGTCGGTGTTGCTTATTTTCTGTGCTGTGTTAGTGTCCGGGAAAACCCCGCCTTGGGCGGGGTTTTTCTTTTTTCGGAATTCATTGCGCGTTCGTTTCCCGAACGTCTTTACTGCCAGAACACCCAGGGCCCCGAGCGCGCGAGCGTCCGGGGCTCTCCTGTAAGGAGACTGCCAACCATCATGACCACGACTCCCATCACCGTCACCCGACTCGACCTGCAACGTCTGGAGCGCATGCTCGACAGCCTGGATGAGTACGGCCCCGCTGCCGAGGCGTTGGAGGCCGAGCTGGCCCGTGCCACGGTCGTCGGCCACGACGAGATACCGCCGGGCGTGGTCACGATGAACTCCACCGTGCGCTGCCGCGAGGAAAGCAGTGGCAAGGAGTACCACCTGACGCTGGTCTACCCGGCCAATGTCGGCGGGGAAGGCAAGGTGTCGATCCTGGCGCCGGTCGGCACCGCGCTGCTCGGCCTGACCACCGGCCAGAGCATCGACTGGCCGGCGCCCAGCGGCAAGACGCTGAAGCTGACCCTGCTGGAAGTCGAATACCAGCCCGAAGCGGCCGGCGACTTCGATCGCTGAGTTCCCTTCCGGGACTTTCCCTCCCCGGGCGTCCGGTCCGGCCTTCAGGCCTCGGCCAGCGCCCGGTTCAGCGCCTGTTCCAGGCTCTGCTTGTAGCGCAGGAAGTGCACCGTCTGCAGCTCGCCGCCCTCGCGCATGGCCGAGAGGTCCAGGTCGGTGATGTAGCAGGGGTAGCGCTCCTGTCCCCGGCGCCGGTCCAGGATGTGCCTGGCCACGGCCTGGAACAGCTCGTTACCGAACTCCAGTTCCGAGAACTCGCGGTGGTTGCAGAACAGCGTGGTGCGCGCGCGCTGGCCTTCTCCGGGTTCGACGATCGCCTGCACGTTGTAGAACGGCAGCGCTTCCAGCGGCTGCGGCGTATTGCGCCGCTCGATGCGTTGCGCGCGCTGGTGACCGTTGGTCACCACTTCGTAGAAGAGGATGTCCGCACCCACCGGTCCCTGGCTTTCCAGTAGCGAGATCACGGCGTTGCGGCGGTACTGCACCGACTGCAGGAAGCGCTGCAGCGGCAGCAGCAGGCCTTCCTCGGTGTCGTACTCCTGGCGCCGCCGCCAGAGGGCGTTGCGCTCATCGAGGATGGTGATTTCCGCGCTGCCTTCGTCCAGGCGGTAGAACACCTGCACGGTATTGGCCCGGCCCAGCGGCAGGATCATGGCGAGGTCGTCGCCTTCCAGCGCGTGCCGGTCCAGCTGCAGGAAGCCGCTGTCGTCCTGGGTGTCGCCCAGGTGCTCGACGAGCGCCGGCAGCCCTTCGATCACCCGGTGGCTGACGCTGCCGGGCACCAGGTGCAGCAGGTGGAAATGCTGGCGCACCTGCAGCAGGTAGCGCCCGCCCTTGCCGCTGGCGAGCTGCGCATGGGCATCGCGGAACAGGTCTTCCACGCGCTGGGCGATGGCCGCGGCGCGGTTGCGGCAGAAGCAGCGCACCAGCAGACGCGGCGGCGGGGCGTCGGTGGGCAGCGTGTTGAGGAACTCGCGCAGGCAGTCGAGCAGCGCGTGGGGTCCCGAGTAGCGGCTGACCAGCAGTTCGTTCCAGCTGTTGAGGGTGATTTGGTCGAGGGTCAGCACCAGGTTGTCGCGCACCCCGGAGTAGCCGAGCGAGTCGGTGCGCTCGGTGGTCATGTGCACGTTCATCTGGCTGTGCTGGCGCAGCGGGTCGATGCCGACGTTCACCAGCAGCAACACCTGCGACGGCACCGCACTGCGCAGCAGGGCGCTTTCCGGCACCTCGTCGAGCGGCAGCGGGACGGCCTGCTGCAGGCTGCCCAGCAGGTTCTGCAGTTCGAACTCGCTCAGGTCGCTGGCGCCCGGCTGCAGGGACAGCCGCGTTGTCGCATCGACCACGCCGTTGCGGTGGCTCCAGGCGAGCAGGTCCATGAGGTCACGGGCGCGACGTAGCGGGGCGAAGTCGGCCATCTCCTGCAGCGACAGGTTGCCGCCATACAGCGCCCAGAACGGAGGTTTGCCGGCGTCGCCACCCGGCAGCTGGGCGAGGGTGAGGATGTCTTCGGCCATGTCCGGGGCGATACCCGGGTTGATGAATTCGACCTTGCCGGCCTTGCGCTCGAAGGCGGCGTACAGGCGTCGTCCGAGGATGCCCATGTCCCGCGGGTTGATGCCGCTGGCGGCCTGCTGCAGGCGGGCGAACTGAGAAAGGAAGCGGTAGCTATGGGTCAGCTCGTTGACCAGCGCGCGGCGTTCCAGCAGCACCTGGCGCACTTTCCACTGGCTGCGGCTGTCCAGTTGGGCGAAGGCGCGGTTGTCCCACTTCCACTCCGCCGAGACGCGCTCCATCACCTTGCGCTGCCAGCTCTTGTGGCCCTGGCGCGGCGGCCGGCCGAGCTTCTTGCCGACCTTCAGGTAGAGGCAGCGGCGGATCAGTTCCAGGCGCTCGGTTTCCCCGCGCGCCTTGAGGTATTCCTCCAGGCGCCGGTAGAGCATCACGTAGGGGTCGAGATCCTCCACGTCCAGGCGGCCGGCGTAGATCGCCTGCTTGTAGCGCAGGCTCAGGCAGGAAACCTGCGGGTGTTCGCTGGCGTAGACCTCGGTGAGCAGCAGCTTGAGCACCGATTTGTAGGGCGACTCGATGCCCTTGAACAACTGCCACATGCCGGCGCCGATGAACTCGCCGGGCGGGATGCGCGCCAGGTGCCCGAGATCGAGGACGTCCTCGGCGCGGATGAAGCGTTTGCTCAGCAGTGTCTGGCAGTACTCTGCGTAGCGATTCTCCTCATAGACCGGTACCAGCCACCACAGCGGCGTGCGGCCGCCAAGCCAGATGGCGGTGCGGTAGAACTCGTCGAGCAGCAGGTAGTGCTGGCTGGTGCCGCAGTCGTCGGAGGTCAGCCGCGCCTCGCGGGCGCCCTGGGTGTAGTGCTGCGGGTCGACGAGGAAGCAGTGCACCTCGGCGCCCAGGGTCGCGGCCCATTGTTCGAGCAGCTCGCATTTGCGGCGCAGTTCCGCCAGCTCCCGCTCGGAGAGGTCGGGGGCGTGGCAGACCCACAGGTCCAGGTCGCTCTGTTCGGCCTGGGCGACGGTGCCCAGGCTGCCCATCAGGAACAGCCCGTGGATCGGCAGTGGCGGGTTGCCGCGACGGGGCTTGTAGCTGAAGGAGCGGGTCAGGCGCTGGGCTTCGGCGAGGACGTCGTCCTCCGGGACGAAGTTCGACAGCCCTGCGGGGGTGCTGGCCGATACGTAGCCGGGCAGCAGCGGGTGGTTCACGTCCAGCAGCAGCGGCAGCAGCTTGAGAACAAGCTGCTGCCGCGTGGAAAGCGCTTCACTGGCCCGTTGCAAGCGCGCGGAGTTGACCTTCAGGAAGCGCTGACGCAGCTGCGTCAGCACCTTTCGGTCGATGCCGTCGTCGATGTCCGGGCGAATTTCGGGAGTGAGCGTCATGGCGTACTGCTGCCTGGCCAGCGGCGCCGCATCAGGGAATGCGGCGCTCGGAAGTGTGCCAGTTTATCGCCCGCTCGCAGGGGAACTTGAGGTCAGCCGCGCAGGATGCCGAGCAGGACCTGAGCGTGTTCGGCGGCGTCGAGGCCCAGGCTGGTCAGATAGCCTCCGTCCTGCTGGTCGATCAGGCCTTTGGCATGGAGTCGGCCGGCGGCCGCCACGGCCTCGGCGGAAGCGTCGTGATGCACTTTCAACCCGGCCTGGCTGTTCTCCAGGTCGTAGAGCGCCAGCAGATCAAGTTCCTCAACCATTTCTTTGGTGAAAGCCATTCTTCTAACTCCCGATGGTCAATGAGGCTCCAGTGTAGTCTCAAGTCCGACCGGTTCGGCAAGCGGTCTTATGCCGCTGCCTCATTCGGCAACAGTGCCGTCGGGCAGGGTCGGCAGTGCGCGCAAGGCCTGTTCGTACCATTCGCCGTTGAACGGGCGGTCTTCGGCCAGCATCGACTCGATCTCGTGGGCGAGCACGAGGGCCATCAGGTGCAGTGCATCCTCGCGCTCGTAGCCGACCAGCGTCAGCTTGTTGAACACCGCGCGGGCGGCTGCCGGGCTCTCGCTTTCAATCTGGTTCTCGATCGCCTGGATCAGGGTGTCTTCGGCGAAGGACTCTTCGGCATCGTCCTGGTCAGTCATCACATTGCTCTCCGCTGGACTTGTGAAGCCGCCTGAAGTTGGCCAACCTGCGGGACAACTTCAGGTGCGTAAAAGGATTGTCGGGCGACATGATCACCTATTACACCCTCGTCGGCGACCGCCTGGTTCGCCACAACGGCAGCGAGTGCCATGGCATGCCCAAGGACACGCTCTGGATCGACCTGTTCCGGCCCACGGCGGAAGAGGAAAAACTGCTGGAGTCGATCATCGAGGTGGATGTGCCGACCCAGGAGGAGATGGCCGAGATCGAGGACTCCTCGCGCTTCTACGAGAGCAAGGGCGCGCTGTACATGACCACCACCGTGGTCGGTGGCATCCGCGAGCACAAGCCGAGCACCTCGGAGGTCACCTGCGTACTGACGCCGCACTGGCTGGTGACGGTGCGCTACACCGACCTGCTGGCCTTCCGTACCTTCGAGTCGCGCACCCAGCGCGGCGGCTGCGAGGGGCGCAGCGACCAGTTGTTCGTGACCCTGATGGACAGCGTGGTGGACCGCATCGCCGACGTGCTGGAGAACGTCCAGAAGCAGCTCGACAGCCTGGGCACCAGCATCTTCCGCGAGGGCCCGGCCAACGAGAAGGCCGACCTGCAGGAAGTGGTCAAGCAACTCGGGCGCAAGAACTCGCTGCTGTCCAAGCTCAACGAGAGCCTGCTGAGCATCAGCCGGCCGCTGAGCTATTTCCGCCAGGGCAGCAACGGCTGGATCAGCGACGAAGTGAAGCTGGGCATGAAGTCGGTGGAGCGCGACGTCCGCTCGCTCAGCGAGTACCAGACGAAGATGGCCGGGGAAATCACCTTCCTGCTCGATGCCACCCTGGGCCTGATCAACATCGAGCAGAACAGCATCATCAAGGTGTTCTCCATCGCCGCGGTACTGTTCCTGCCGCCGACCCTGGTGGGTACGGTGTACGGCATGAACTTCGCGCACATGCCCGAGCTTGCGTGGCTGGCCGGCTACCCCATGGCGCTGGTGGCGATGGTGATCTCGGCGATCATTCCCTACTACTGGTTCAAGTACAAAGGCTGGCTGTAGCCGGTTGCTGGGTGGATTGAGGCGAGCTCGCTCGATGAGATTGATGCCGGTCAAGAAGGCTCGCCCCGCTGGGGCAGAGAGTGGGAAGTCCCCTGACCACTCAATGTCTCACCGGAGGAGACCATGTCCGAGACCGTCACCCGCAGAACCGCCGCGGTACGCCGTGCCAACAAGACTGCCAGCCGGGCGCCGGCCGCCGCCAAGCCACCGATGACCGATGGCGCGGAGGAAATCCGTGCCCAGAGCCATGGCCCGGTTGCGCTGAAAGTGGCCATGGCGCCCCGCGGCAGCAACGAGGACTCCACGTCCGCCGAGCTGCCGGCCCTCTACCCTTACCGCAAGCGGCTGCAGCGCAGGGAATACGAACATCTCAAGGAGCAGTTGCAGGTCGAGCTGCTGAAGGTGCAAAGCTGGGTGAAGGAGACCGGCCAGCGCGTCGTCGTGCTGTTCGAGGGCCGTGACGCCGCGGGCAAGGGCGGCACGATCAAACGCTTCATGGAGCACCTCAACCCGCGTGGCGCGCGGGTCATCGCCCTGGAGAAACCCAGCGACGCCGAGCGCGGCCAGTGGTACTTCCAGCGCTACATCCAGCACCTGCCCACGGCCGGGGAGATCGTCTTCTTCGACCGCTCCTGGTACAACCGCGCCGGCGTCGAGCGGGTGATGGGCTTCTGCTCGCCGCGCCAGTACCTGGAGTTCATGCAGCAGACACCGGAGCTGGAGCGCATGCTGGTGCGCAACGGCATCCTGGTCTTCAAGTACTGGTTCTCGGTGAGCCGCGAGGAGCAACTGCGCCGTTTCGTCTCGCGCCGCGACGACCCGCTCAAGCACTGGAAGCTGTCACCCATCGACATCCAGTCGCTGGACAAGTGGGATGACTACACCCAGGCCAAGGAAGCGATGTTCTTCCACACCGACACCGCCGATGCGCCCTGGGTGGTGATCAAGTCCGACGACAAGAAGCGTGCGCGCCTCAACTGCCTGCGGCACTTCCTGCACACGCTGGATTACCCCGGCAAGGACGAGAAGATCGCCCACGCGCCTGACCCGCTGCTGGTCGGCCGGGCCGCCGACCTGGACCGTGACGAGATGCAGGCGCCGCCTGTGGTGGAGAGTGCTGCCGCGGTACCCGAGGCGGAGCCGGAACCCGAGGCGATCCCGGCCTGAGGCGCTACTGCTGGCTGATCAGCATGAGCTGGCCGGAAACGGCGCGGGCGTTGCGGTCGACGATGATCGGGGCCCAGGGACGGCCGGAAGCGCTGACGCCGCTGTTGCTCTTGCTGTTCATGTCCAGCAGCGCCTTGCTCAGGTATTCCCAGCGGGTGCGCAGTTTCTTGGTCGCATCGCTATCGGGCAACTGATCGATGCGCTGGGTCAGCAGCGGCACCAGCAAGCTCTCGTCCTGGCCGAGGTATTCCTGCGGCTGCTCGCGGGCCAGCTCCAGGCCGCTGATGTACGCGCGGCCCAGGTACTGGGTGGCCAGGTACTCGACGCGCACCGGCAGTTCCCACAGCGGAATCTGATTGGCGTCGGCGCTAGCCGGCACGAAGCGCTCGACCTGGTTGAGCAGCTCGCGCAGGGCACGGCTCAGGTCCTGGTTGTAGCGCCAGGGCAGGTCTTCTTCCTTGGGGCCGTAGGAAACGCCATTGCGAATCTGCGTTACGAATTCCGCATGGGCCTTCTTGAGGGCGTCGTCGGCCTTGGGGTAGCCCTTGACCGCCTTGTCCAGGGTGGCCAGGTCCTTCTCCAGCTGGGCGGCGTGGGTTTCCTGGAAGCCTTCGCCGCGCAGCAGCAACAGGCTGTTGATCGAGCGGCAGGTGTAGACCTGCAGGGTCTGCAATTGCAGTTCCTCGCTGGGCAGGTTGGCCTGGGCGGCGAGGGAGAGGAGTCCGAAACAGCACAGCAGGAAACCGCGATAGACATCGAGCTTTCGGAACATGGCGGAGGCGTCCTTCTTGTTATTGTGAGCTGCCTGATTCGCCCGGGCGCGTGTTCTCTGGCGCCAGAAATGCAGCTATCCCTAGGCTAGCTGCGAACCTTGCCGCTGCAACCGTCCGAAAGAGTGATTTGTGCAGTTGAACCGGTGCCGGCGGAAGGTTCGGGAGGGGGAGGACTGCTCTGGGGAGAGCCGAACCTCCGCCGGGCTTTGCGGGGCAGACGGGCGTCAGAAGCGCCAGTAGGCCGAAAGGGTGGTCTGGTCGAGGTCGATGTCGCCGATGTCCAGGTACTCCTGCTCCAGGCGCACGCCCAGGCCGCCGATCACATCCATTTCACCGCCGAAACCGTAGAGCGCGTCCACGTCGTCGGATTTGCCGGCGGCATCGTCATCAGCGTGCCAGGCATGCACGCCGGCGATGCCGTACAGGCGGATGCGCTGGCCGATGGGGACGCCCAGGTGGACGTTGGCTTGCAGCGACTCGCCGTCGAAGTGCTTCTTGCCGTCGCTCATGTCACCGAAGTCGACCACTGCGCCTTCCAGGGACAGGTAATTGTTGAAGCGGTAGCCGGCGTACAGCTTGTAGCTGTTGTCGTGGTCATCGAAGGACCGCTCGTCGATCTCGAGGCGGGTCACGCCGCCACCGACGTAGAGGCCGCTGTCGTCGGCCATCGCCAGGGCCGGAGCGGTCAGGGCGAGGGCGCAGAGGAGTTTCGAAAGGCGCATAGGATTCCCTTGCGGCCGGCGCGTGGCGCTGGCCGCCTTGCTGTCATGCTGAAGGTTCGGGTACCGGCTCGGCGCTGACGGATGGGGGCCAGCGCGGCGGCGGGTGCATTAGAACGAGGGGGCGACGGGCTCGACCATCGTAGGTTGTCGAGACTCGCCTGGCTTTTTTTCTAGACGGGCCGGCAGAGGTCAGACGTGGGCCGCCTGGCGCAGGCGTTCGCGGTCGAGGATCTCGATGCCGCCGTAGCTCAGGCGCACGATGCCCTGGGCTTCCAGGTCCTTGAGGATCTGGTTGGTGGTCTGCCGTGACAGCGAGAGCATGGCCGCCAACTGCTCCTGGGGCAGGTGCAGCTCGCGCTTGGCAGTGGCCGACTCGCCGTAGCCCTCGGCGATCATCAGCAGGCGCCGGGCCAGGCGCGGCGCGGCGGGCAGCAGCGACAGCTCTTCCAGTACGGCGAAGGTGATGCGCAGCTTGTGGCTCATCAGCAGGGCGAAGTCGCGCCAGTATTCCGGGTGCTGCGCCAGCAGCGCCTGCAGCGGCGCCAGGGGCACCTGCAACAGCACGGTGGCACCTTCGGCGTAGGCGTCGTGGGTGCGCGGCTGGCCGTCGAACAGGCAGATCTCGCCGAACCAGTTGGGCGCTTCCACCAGGGCCAGCAGCGCTTCCTTGCCGCTCTCGCCGACCACGCTGACGCGCATCGCCCCATCCACCACGCAATACAGGCCGCACGGCGCGTCGCCACGGGCGAACAGGCGCTGGCCGGCGGGCAGGCGGCGCACCAGGGCGGCTTCGCACAGGGCCTGGCGCAGACCCTCGGGCAGGGTCTGGAACCAGCGGCCTTCCGGCAGGCGGGCGAGGTAGGGCTTGGCGTCGGTCATGGGTAATGTCGGCTAGCTGACAGAGTGGCGAGGCGCACATCGCCATGATGCCAGTACCTTGCGGGAGAACAACAATGAAAACGCTCGTCGACCACCTTGCCCAATATGCCGCCTACCATCGTGACCGGCGGAACATCGTCAGCCATTTCATCGGCATCCCGATGATCGTGCTGGCCATCGCTACCCTGCTGTCGCGCCCCGGCTTCGAGCTGGGCGGCCTGCTGGTCTCACCGGCCACGCTGCTGGCGCTTGCCTCTGTCGTTTTCTACCTGCGCCTGGACCTGCGCTTCGGCCTGCTGATGACTGCGCTGCTGGCGCTGTCGCTGTGGATCGGCGCCGCATTCGCAGCCGGCACCACGGCATCCTGGCTTGCCTGGGGGATCGGCCTGTTCGTGGTGGGCTGGATCATCCAGTTCGTCGGCCACTGGTATGAGGGGCGCAAGCCGGCGTTCGTCGATGACCTCACCGGGCTGATCGTCGGCCCGCTGTTCGTCGCTGCCGAAGCGGCCTTCCTGCTTGGCCTGCGCGACGAAGTGCGCCACGCCGTGGAAGAGCGCGCCGGCCCCACCTGCATCCGCGAGAAGAAGGCGACCGCCTGATTCAGCTCATTCTGTGTCGCTGAGCTGGCGCAGGATCCGGGCGCTGTCGGGGTCGGCCGGGAAGAAGGTTTCCAGCGCCAGCTCCGACAGCGTCACGTCCACCGGCGTGCCGAACACCGTGATGGTGCCGATCAGGCTGCAGACGCCCAGCTCCGTCTGCAATTGCACCGGGATCAGCACCATGTCGCCGCTGGCTGCCTCGTCGTAGGGCGGCGCCGGATAGGCGGCCACCTCGTCGCGCAACGCCGCCAATGCCGGGTCGCCGCTGGCCTCGTAGTCGCGCTGCAAGCGCTCCACTACATGCGCCTTCCACGGCCCGAGATTGAGGATGCGCGGCGCCAGGCCCTTGGGGTGCAGGCTCATGCGCAGCACGTTGATCGGCGGCTGCAGCAGCTCCGGGGCGACGCCGAGCAGAAAGATATCCACCGTGCGGTTGGACGCCAGCAGATTCCAGTGGCGGTCCACAACCATCGCCGGGTTCGGCTCGTGGGCCTTGAGCAACTGGTCGATGGCCTGTTTCGCCACGGTCAGCGCCGGATCGTCCAGGCCTTTCTCCGAATACACCGGGGCGTAGCCCGCCGCGCTGAGCAGGCGGTTGCGCTCGCGCAGCGGAATGTCCAGTTGCTCCGCCAGGTGCAGGAGCATCTCGCGGCTGGGCAGGGCGCGTCCGGTTTCGACGAAGCTCAGGTGGCGCGTGGAGATATCCGCGTCGCAGGCGAGGTCGAGCTGGCTGAGTCGGCGGCGCTGGCGCCATTGGCGGAGCAGGGCGCCGACAGGTTGGGCTGGGCTGTTCATGGGAGGCAACGATAGACCTCCCGCTTCGATGCGGCCATTACCTGGCAGGTAATCGACGGGCTTACGCCAGGGGCGGATTCTTCAGCCACACGCTGCCAACCGGTGGCGACACTTGAAGGAGCTTTGCCATGACTTTGCTGCAACCGTCCCCGCTGCTTCGCCTCACCCTGAAAGTCGACGCCCTGGCCGGTGGCGCCATGGGCCTGCTGATGGCCGTGGCTGCACAACCGCTGGGCGAGCTGCTGGGCCTGCCCTTCGTTCTGTTGCTGGTGGCCGGCATCGTCCTGTTGCCGCTGGCGCTGGTGCTCTACTGGATGTCCAATCAGCCGGCGCTGTCGCGCACCGGAGTCTGGGCCGTGATCGCGCTGAACGCGCTGTGGGTGGTGGAGAGCGCTGCCCTGCTGGTGACCGGCTATGTGCAGCCGACCGCCCTGGGCTATGCCTTCGTCATCGGCCAGGCGCTGGTGGTCCTGCTGTTCGCCGAACTGGAGTTCTTCGGCCTGCGTCGCTCGGCTGTCCTGGCGCTGTGATGTTCGCGAGCTAGAACTAGGCGTCCCCCTCGCTCCTACAGGGCTGCATCGGTGGGCTTTTCGTAGGAGCGAGCTTGCTCGCGAACCGCTTCCTGCCGGCGGATAACCTGTTCCAGGTTATGCGCCCTACGGTACTCGAGAACCGCTTTACGCCAGCGCTTCGCGAACGAAATCCAGACGATCCTGGCCGAAGAACATCTCGTTGCCGACGAAGAAGGTCGGCGCTCCGAACATGCCGCGCTTGATCGCCGCTTCGGTGTTGGCCTTCAGCGCATCCTTCACTTCCTGCTCGGCGGTCAGCGCCAGCAGCGCCTGCGGGTCGAAGCCCGCCTCGGCCAGCAACGGGCCGAGCACCGCCGGGTCGCCCAGGTTCAGCGCATCCACCCACATACCCTTGAACACGCAGGCCAGCAGCGCCTCGAAACGCTCCGGCTGGCGCAGTTGTACGCCGGTGGCGGCACGCATCAGGGTGAGGGTGTTGATCGGGAAGTGCGGGTTCATCTTCATCGGCACGCCATAGCGGCGGGCGAAGCGGGTCATGTCGATCAGCGTGTAGCGACCCTTGGCCGGCACGGCGATGGGCGAGGCGTTGCCGGTGGCCTGGAACACGCCGCCCAGCAGGACCGGGCGGTAGACCAGCTCGGCGCCGGATTCGGCGCAGATGCCCGGCAGTTGGGTATAAGCCAGGTAGGACGTCGGGCTGCCGAAGTCGAAGTAGAACTCGACGGATTTGCTCATGAGTGGCTCTCTCTTTTTATGTGGGTTCGCAAAATCGGCATATGACCTTGCGAGCTAGCGCCAGGCTAGGCGGAATTCAGCAGAGGCGCGGAGTTTACGTTTGTAGATGAGCAGCCCCTGCTGGACTCCAACGACGCCTGGCCGACGCGCAGCTAGTCGTCTGCCGATTTTTACCAGCGCTCGATCCAGGGGCGGAGATCGAGTTCGAAGGTCCAGGCATCGCGCGGTTGCGAATGCAAATACCAGTAGCTGTCGGCGATGTGCTCGGGGTCGAGGATGCCGTCCTGGTCCTTCTGCGCGTACTTCTGCGGGAAGTTCTCGCGGATGAATTCGGTGTCGATGGCGCCGTCCACCACCACGTGGCCGACGTGCAGGCCCATCGGCCCCAGTTCGCGGGCCATGCTCTGGGCCAGGGCGCGGATGCCGTGCTTGGCGCCGGCGAAGGCGGCGAAGCCCGAGGCGCCGCGCAGGCCGGCCGTGGCGCCGGTGAACAGGATGGTGCCGCGCTGGCGCTTGACCATGCGCTTGGCCACTTCGCGGCCGGTGAGGAAGCCGGAGAAGCAGGCCATCTCCCAGATCTTGAAGTACTTGCGCGCGGTCTCTTCGAGGATGCTGCAGGGTACGTTGGCGCCGATATTGAAGACGAAGGCTTCGATGGGGCCGATGTCGCGCTCGATGGTCTCCACCAGTTCGATCACCGCTTCTTCCTTGCGGGCGTCGGAGGCAAAGCCGTGGGCCTCGCCGCCTTCGGCGCGGATGGCATCCACCAGCGGCTGCAGTTTGTCCGCCGAGCGCCGGGTGACGCAGGCGACGTAGCCTTCGCGGGCGAAACGGCGGGCGATGGCGCCGCCGGTGGCATCGCCGGCGCCGATCACCAGGACGACTTTCTTGTTCGACATTCTCGTTTCCTCTGGGGTGCGCGAAATTTGGTAAACGGTCGTTAGGTAAACGAACGTTATGTTAATATTCGACGCATCGTCAACCGCTTCGACGGAGGCGCTCCATGCGCTACTCAGCAACCCACAAGGAAGAAACCCGCCAGCGCCTGCTCGACAGCAGCGGCTCGCTCGCCAAGCAGGGCGGTTTCGCCACCACCGGCGTGGACGGGCTGATGAAGGCCGTGGGGCTGTCCGGCGGGGCGTTCTACAACCACTTCGGTTCGAAGGACGAACTGTTCGCCGCCATCGTCGAGCGCGAGCTGAGCCAGAGCGTCGAGCGCCTCGCGGCGAAGGGCAAGGTGCTCGACCGCGCGCGCCTGGAGCGCGGGTTGAAGCGCTACCTGAACGTCACCCATGTGCAGGATTCGGCTGCCGGTTGCGCGATTCCGGCGCTGGGCGCGGAGATTGCCCGCGCCGACGAGTCAGTGCGACAAAGCGCCGAGGATGCGCTGGTGGAATTGCAGCAGGCCTGGGCTGAGGTGCTGGGTTCGGCGGAAGACGCCTGGGCATTGCTGGCGCAGTGCGTCGGCGCGCTGGTGCTGGCGCGCATGGTGGCCAGCGAACAGGCACAGAAGGCGATCGTCGAGTCGAGCCGGGATTTCCTGCTACAGCATCTGGACGAAGCTGTGCGGGATTAACACTTACAGGAGCGAGGGGACGCCTCGTTCTTGCTCGCGAACAAACCCTCGCTCGGGGCCGGGTTCGCGAGGCCGAATCCGTTCCCTTCGGATAACGGCATTCCCCACATCCCTGTGGGTCACAAGCTCGCTCCTACAGAAAAGCAATCCGGCGCGAGATCAAATACCGCGAACTGCGAGGTCCGCGCCCAGCAGCAACAGCCCGCCGAAGAAGCAGCGGCGGAACGCCAGCGGGCTGATCCGCGAACGCAGCCAGGTGCCCAGGTACATGCCTGCCAGCGCCGGCAGCAGGGCCAGTAGGGACAAGCCGAGCACATCCGCCTGCAACAGCGAGCCGTGCTGGCTGAGGGTGATCGCCAGGGCCAGCGTCGAGACGGTGAACGACAGCCCCAGTGCCTGCACCAGATCGTCCTTCTCCAGGTCGAGGGCCTGTAGGAAAGGCACGGCGGGAATCACGAAGACGCCGGTCACGGCGGTGACGCCGCCGGTGATCAGACCGATCACCGGCGATAGCCAGCGCTCGTGCTGCGGCGCCACGCTGAAGCGTTGGTTCGACAGTCCCAGCAACGCATAGAGGATCAGCGCCACGCCCAGCAGCGGCGTGGCTGCCGGCCAGTTTTCCCCCGCCAGGAGCCAACCCACCGCCAGCGTTCCGACGACGATGCCGAGCAGCATCCCCCACAACCGTTTGAACAACCCGAGGAAGCGCGGGCCGGCAGCCAGCTGCCAGATATTGGTGACGGTGGAGGGGACGACCAGGATCGCGGCAGCCTGCATCGGCGGCATCACCAGCCCGAGCAGCCCGACGGCGACCGTGGGCAGGCCGAGCCCGACCACGCCCTTCACCAGGCCGGCGAGGAGGAAGGTGAGGACGATCAGTTCGAGGTGTTGCGGGAGGGCGTCGAACATGGCCGGGCCTTGTTGAAAGCAAGGCCGGCAGGATACGAGGGATTGGCAGTCAGGGGAAAGCGCGGGTGGCTCTCTGTAGGAGCGAGGAGGACGCTCAGTTCTTGCTCGCGAACCCGGCCCCGTAGCGGAGATGTTCGCGAGCAAGCTCGCTCCTACAGAAAAGCGGTTTGCCGGATCAGATGTTGGCCACCGGCTGATACGCCTTCGGCTTGAAGTACAGCGTCTCGCCACGTTCCAGGCCAGTCAGGCTGTCGTGGTCCTTCACCACTTCGGCCTCGATCAGCTCGTCCTGGCCGTCGACCTTGAGGGTCACGCGGGTGATCGCGCCCAGCGGGCGGATGTCGCGGACCTCGGCGGCGCGGTGCTCGGCCACTTCGGAGCGCGACAGCGAGATCTCGTGCGGGCGGAACAGCACGTGCTCGTCCCCGCCGAGGTGCAGGCGGTTGGAGTCGCCGAGGAAGTGGTAGACGAAGTCGCTGGCCGGGTTCTCGTAGACCTCGCCCGGCGAGCCGATCTGCTCGATCACGCCCTTGTTCATCACCACGATGCGGTCGGCGACTTCCATCGCTTCTTCCTGGTCGTGGGTGACGAACACGCTGGTCAAGTTGATCTCCTC
This sequence comes from Pseudomonas sp. AU12215, assembly GCF_001675465.2. NCBI lineage: Bacteria > Pseudomonadati > Pseudomonadota > Gammaproteobacteria > Pseudomonadales > Pseudomonadaceae > Pseudomonas > Pseudomonas sp. AU12215. Next base: position 49,604 of record NZ_MACM02000140.1, on the reverse strand, counting down.
GTGCAGGCGCGCGAGCCAGCGGCGCAGCTCCTTGCGCACCTTGGCGTCGAGGGCGCCGAAAGGTTCGTCGAGCAGCAGGATCTTCGGCTCCACCGCCAGGGCGCGGGCCAGGGCGATACGCTGGCGCTGGCCGCCGGAGAGCTGCTCCGGGTAGCGGTCGGCGAGCCAGTCCAGCTGCACCATGTTCAGCAGTTCGTGGACCTTCTCGGCGATGCGCGCTTCGCTTGGGCGTTCCTTCTTCGGTTTCATGCGCAGGCCGAAGGCGACGTTGTCGAACACTGTCATATGGCGGAACAGCGCGTAATGCTGGAACACGAAGCCGACGTTGCGATCGCGCACGTCGTGCTGCGAAACGTCTTCGCCGTGGAAGACGATTTTGCCGGCGTCCGGGGTTTCCAGGCCGGCGATGATGCGCAGCAGGGTGGTCTTGCCGCAGCCGGACGGGCCGAGCAGGGCGACCAGCTCGCCGCTGTGGATGTCCAGGTTGATGTCGTTCAGCGCCTTGAAGGCGTTGAAGTTCTTGCTGACGTTACGGATCTCGATGCTCATGGCTGGGCTCTCACTTATTCATCGTCAGCTTTGACTTTGGTGCGGGACAGGCGCGATTCGCTCCACTGCTTGAGCAGCAGGATGACGAGGGCCATCAGCAGCAACAGGGTGGCAACGCTGAAAGCGGCGACGTGGTTGTACTCGTTGTAGAGGATTTCGACGTGCAGCGGCAGGGTGTTGGTGACGCCGCGGATGTGCCCGGAGACCACCGACACGGCGCCGAACTCGCCCATGGCCCGCGCGGTGCACAGCACAACGCCGTAGATCAGGCCCCATTTGATGTTCGGCAGGGTCACGTGCCAGAACATCTGCCAGCCGTTGGCGCCGAGCAGGCGCGCGGCTTCTTCTTCCTGGGTGCCCTGTTCCTGCATCAGCGGGATCAGTTCGCGGGCGACGAAGGGGAAGGTAACGAAAATGGTGGCCAGGACGATGCCGGGCACGGCGAAGACGATCTGGATGTCGTGCTCGCTCAGCCACTCGCCAAAGTAGCCCTGGGCGCCGAACAGCAGCACGTAGATCAGGCCGGCGATCACCGGCGAAACCGAGAACGGCAGGTCGATCAGGGTGACCAGGATGCTCTTGCCGGGGAACTCGAACTTGGTCACGCACCAGGCGGCGGCGACGCCGAACACCAGGTTCAGCGGCACCGAGATGCCCACGGCGATCAACGTCAGCTTCAGCGCGGCCAGTGCGTCGGGCTCCAGGATGGCTTCGAAGAAGGTGCCGAAGCCCTGCTTCAGCGCCTCGCTCAGCACCACGCACAGCGGTAGCAGCAGGAACAGCGCGAAGGCCAGCCAGGCCAGCGCGATCAGGGCGCGGCGGCCCCAGACATTACCCCGGCGAGCAGCGTTGGCAGCGGCCGCGGCGGAAAGGCTTGCGGTACTCATGGCGCGCTCCTCAGGGCGTTTCGATGCGGCGCTGCAGCAGGTTGATCAGCAGCAGCAGGACGAAGGCGACGACCAGCATCAGCACGCCGATGGCGGTGGCGCCGGTGTAGTCGTACTGGTCCAGCTTGACCATGATCAGCAGCGGCAGGATCTCGGTCTTCATCGGCATGTTGCCGGCGATGAAAATCACCGAGCCGTACTCGCCGACGCCGCGGGCGAAGGCCAGGGCGAAGCCGGTCAACCAGGCGGGGAGCAACGCCGGCAGCAGCACGTGACGGAATACCTGCAGCGGCTTGGCGCCCAGGCAGGCGGCGGCTTCTTCCACTTCACGCGGTATGTCCGCCAGCACCGGCTGCACCGTGCGCACCACGAAGGGCAGGACCACGAAGGTCAGCGCCAGGGTGATGCCCAGCGGGGTATAGGCGATCTTCAGGCCGATCTCGGTGGCGAAGCGCCCGACCAGGCCGTTGGGCGCATACAGCGCGGTGAGCGCGATGCCGGCCACGGCGGTGGGCAAGGCGAAAGGCAGGTCGATCATCGCGTCGATGATCTTGCGGCCGGGGAAGCGGTAGCGCACCAGCACCCAGGCCAGCAGCGTGCCGATCACGCCGTTGATCAGGGCGGCGATCAGCGCGGTGCCGAAGCTCAGCTTGAGCGCGGCGATGACGCGCGGCGCGGTGATGATGGTCCAGAACTGATCCCAGGAAAGCTGGGTCGTCTTGAGGAACATGGCCCCCAGCGGAATCAGCACCAACAGGCTGAGGTACACCAGGGTGTAGCCCAGAGTCAGCCCGAAGCCGGGTATGACCGGGGAGATGCGTCGCGACATTGTCTGTCCTTTCTCGTGAACGCGTTAAGCCCCCGCCATGGGGCGGGGGTTTTCGTTCCGGCGGGCTGTGCACCGCACGCCGGATCGGACCGCCCGGCGCAGTGCCGGGCGGGTGGCGCATCACTGCGCCTGGTAGATCTTGTCGAAGATGCCGCCGTCGTTGAAGAACTTCGGCTGTGCGGATTTCCAGCCGCCGAAGTCCTTGTCGATGGTCACCAGGTTCAGTTTCGGGAACTGGCTGGCGAACTCGGCAGCGACCTTGGCATCACGCGGGCGGTAGAAGTTCTGCGCGGCGATGCGCTGGCCTTCTTCGCTGTACAGGTACTTCAGGTATTCCTCGGCGACCTTGCGGGTGCCTTTCTTGTCGACGGTCTTGTCGACCACGGCCACCGGCGGTTCGGCCAGGATCGAGATGGACGGAACGACGATCTCGAAGTTCTCGCCACCCTGTTCCTTCTTGGCCAGGAAGGCTTCGTTCTCCCAGGCCAGCAGTACGTCGCCAATGTTGTTGTTGACGAAGGTGATGGTCGAACCGCGGGCGCCAGTGTCCAGAACCGGGACGTGCTTGTACAGGTTCTGCACGTATTCTTGGGCTTTCTCGTCGCTACCGTATTGCTTCTTGGCCCAGGCCCAGGCGGCCAGGAAGTTCCAGCGGGCGCCGCCGGAGGTCTTCGGGTTCGGGGTGATGACTTCCACGCCCTGCTTGGTCAGGTCGCCCCAGTCCTTGATGCCCTTGGGGTTGCCCTTGCGGACCAGGAACACGATGGTCGAGGTGTAGGGCGTGCTGTTGTCGGGCAGGCGTGCCTGCCAGTCGGCGGGAAGCAGCTTGCCCAGCTTGTTCAGTTCGTCGATGTCGCCGGCCAGGGCCAGGGTCACCACGTCGGCCTTCAGGCCGTCGATCACGGCGCGGGCCTGCTTGCCCGAGCCACCGTGGGATTGCTGCACGGTCAGGTCATCACCGCCCTGGGCCTTCCAGTGCTTGATGAAGGCGGCGTTGTAGGCCTGGTACAGCTCGCGGGTCGGGTCGTAGGAAACGTTCAGCAGTTGGGTGGCGGCGGATACCGGGCCGGCAATCAGGGCGCTGGCCAGTGCGGCCAGGGCGAAACGGCGGATGGACATGTGCAGCTCCTGAAAAAATGCAGTTCTTTATGTTTGTTGGGCAGGGTCTTTCGGGGGAGGGGCGTTGTCAGCCACGCATTCGCGGCTGACAGCTGCAGTACCGGTGGGGCAGTTTGCTCATGGCGAGGCTCCGGTGGTCCAGTCATGCCCCTTGATAAAGGGACGAAAGGCTCAGGCGGGCTTGCCCGGGCTCTGTTGCAGGCGGAATTTTTCCTTGCGCTCGATCTGCACGACCTGGCCGTTGTGCACGGTGATCTCGACGGCGCCGAAACGCAGGCCACGCAGGGCGCTCTGCACTTCGCGCAGGATGTTGGCTTCGTCCTGGCCGTCCAGGCTACGGAGGGTTGCGCTCATGGGTATCTGCTCCTAATGGGTTGACCACCGGCCGATTCACCAACGGCGCGTGCGGTGTGAGCGCATAGTAAGCAGGAGCTGGATATTCTTAAAAATACTGTTTAAGAATTTTTATATATCAGAAAGTTTTTAGCCTGTTTTAGGCCGTGTCGCGCGGCAATTGCGGCAGCAGGAGCTCGGCCGGCTGCGGGGCGCCGTACCAGTAGCCCTGGCCGAAATTGCAGGCATGGGTGAGGAGGAAGGCGGCCTGGTCCGGGCGTTCCACGCCCTCGGCGACCACCTGCAGCCCCATGCTCTGGCCCAGGGCGATCACTGCGCAGGCGATGGCGGCGTCCTCGGAGTCGTCCGGCAGACCAGCGACGAAGCCCTGGTCGATTTTCAGCTTGTGTACCGGCATACGCTTCAAGCGCATCAGCGAGGAATAGCCGGTGCCGAAGTCGTCGATGGCCAGGTGCACGCCCAGCAGGCGCAACTGGCAAAGCAGTTCCAGCGCCTGGTCGAAATTTTCCATCACCGCGCTTTCGGTGACTTCCAGCTCCAGGTGATGCGGTGCCAGGCCACTCTGTTCCAGGGCCAGGGCCACGCGTTCCTCCAGGCCGCCGCGGCCGAACAGTCGGCTGGAGACGTTCACAGCGATGAAGTCCAGGTGGATTCCGTCGTCCAGCCACTGGCGCATCTGCCGGCAGGCGCGCTCCAGTACCCAGGCGTCGATGGCGGTGATCAGGCCACTTTCCTCGGCCACCGGGATGAATTCGCTGGGGGCAATGAGGCCGTGTTGCGGGTGCTGCCAGCGCACCAGCGACTCGACGCCGACCATGCGGCCGCTGGCGAGGTCGTGTACCGGCTGGAAATACAGGCGCAGTTCGTCGTGGTCCAGCGCATGGCGCAGCGCCGACTCCACCTGCACGTGGGAGCGCGCGCGGGCGGTCAGCTCGGGGGTATAAAAGGCATAGAGGTTGCGTCCGCTGGCCTTGGCCTGGAACAGCGCGGCGTCGGCGTGCTGCATCAGGTGATCGACGTTGCGTGCATCCTCGGGGAACAGGCTGACGCCCAGGCTCACCGACATATAGATGAGCTGGCCATTGACCTCGAAGGGCGCGCTCATCGCCTCCAGCAGGCGCTGGGCGAGGCTGCTGGCGTGATGCGGCTGCTGGCTTTCGAGGACCACGGCGAACTCGTCGCCGCCCAGGCGCGCCAGGGAGCAGCGCTCGTCCAGGCAGTCTTCCAGGCGCTCCGCCACGGCGCGGATCAGCAGGTCGCCGATGTTGTGGCCGAGGCTGTCGTTGATGTGCTTGAAGTGGTCCAGATCGATGCTCAGCAGCGCGCCGCCGCTGCCTTCACGTTCGGCGCGGGCCAGCGCCTGCTCGATGCGCTCGCGCAGCAGCAGGCGGTTGGGCAGGCCGGTGAGCGGGTCGTGGTGGGCGAGGAAGTCCAGCTCGTGCTGGGAGCGCTTGAGGCTGCTGAGGTCGGAGAACACTGCCACATAATGCGTCAGTTCGCCTTCGTCGTTGCGCACGGCGCGGATGTGCTGCCACTGCGGGTATACCTCGCCGCTCTTGCGGCGGTTCCAGATTTCGCCGCTCCAGACACCCTGTTCATGCAGGGCGGTCCACATGCGCTGGTAGAAGGCGGCATCCTGGCGGCCGGACTTGAGCACCGAGGGCTGGCCGCCGAGCACGTCTTCGGCGCTGTAGCCGGTGATGCGCGAGAAGGAGGGGTTGATGTGCACGATCACGCCGCGAGCATCGGTGACCAGCAGGCCTTCCTGGGTCGCCTCGAACACGGCGGCGGCCTGGCGCAGGTGGTCTTCGTTGCTGCGCTGGTGGGTGATGTCGCGGTTGATACCGGTCAGGCGCAGGGGGCGGCCGTCTTCGGCGCGGGTCAGGCGGCCGCTGCTGCGGACCCAGCGATAGCTGCCGTCGCCGTGGCGGATGCGGTAGACGCACTCCAGGTGGGTGCGCAGGCCCTGGATGCAGTCCTGGTGGAGGGCGAGGATGCGCGCGCGGTCGTCCGGGTGCAGGCGGTTCTCCCAGAGCAGCAGGTCATCGCTCAGGTGCTCCAGGGGCAGGCCGATCAGGCTGGCATAGCCGGGCGAGTAGTAGACGCGCTGGGATTCCAGGTCCCAGTCCCAGATGCCGTCCTCGACCACCGCGAAGGCGCGGCTCAGGCGCTGTTCGCTGTCGGTCAGCGCGGCAAGGGCGGCGTGCTGCCGGCGAAAGTGCCGCCAGAGCAGAAAGAACAGCAGCAGGAAGGTAATCGCGAGGAAGACGTACTTCTTCAGCTCCAATGCCCGCGCCAGCGAGGCCGGGTCGCGCAGGACATTTTGTAACCATTGGTCACCCAGCCAGACCCATAGGGTGGCGGCGACCAGGTACAGGAAGCTGATGCGCAGGGCGCTGAGGCGTGGATTCATGCGGTAGTGGGTTGGAATTATTGGCTGAGCAGTATAAATGATGGCCACTTGGCCTTGTTCGTATCTAAAAGACCGGATGGTAATCCGGACCCGCTTAGTGATAATGCGGGCTGGCTTTTCCCGGCAACGCATGCCCAGCAAGGCGTTGCCCACACCCCTTCCGAGGTACAGTATCGCCTATGTGGTACAACGGTTTCCTTGATCTGTCGCCGTGGCAATTGGTGGCGGTCACCCTGATCCTGACCCATATCACCATCGTCGGTGTCACGGTCTACCTGCATCGCTATTCCGCGCACCGGGCGCTCGAACTGCACCCGGCTCTGAAGCATTTCTTCCGCTTCTGGCTGTGGCTGACCACGGCCATGAACACCCGCGAGTGGACTGCCATCCATCGCAAGCACCACGCCAAGTGCGAGACCGCCGAAGACCCGCACAGCCCGGTGTTCAAGGGCCTGGGCACCGTGCTGCGTACCGGCGCCGAGCTCTATCGCAAGGAGGCGGAGAACGCCGACACCCTGCGTATCTACGGCAAGAACTGCCCGGAAGACTGGATCGAGCGCAACCTCTACTCGCGCTTCCCCATCGGCGGCGTGGTGCTGATGGCGATCATCGACCTCGCCCTGTTCGGCGTACTCGGCATGACCGTCTGGGCCGTGCAGATGATGTGGATCCCCGTGTGGGCGGCCGGCGTGATCAACGGCCTGGGCCACGCCATCGGCTATCGCAACTTCGAGTGCCGCGACGCCGCCACCAACCTGGTGCCCTGGGGCATCCTGATCGGCGGTGAAGAACTGCACAACAACCACCACACCTACCCGAACTCGGCGAAGCTGTCGGTGAAGAAGTGGGAGTTCGACCTGGGCTGGGCCTGGATCAAGGTGTTCAGCTTCCTGCGCCTGGCCAAGGTGGCCCGCGTGGCGCCCATCGCCCACCGCGTGGAAGGCAAGGGCAGCCTGGACATGGACACCGCCATGGCGATCCTCAACAACCGCTTCCAGATCATGGCCCAGTACCGCAAATTGGTGATCGGCCCGCTGGTGAAGCAGGAACTGGCCAAGGCCGACGAGTCGGTGCGCCACCTGTTCCGTCGCGCCAAGCGACTGCTCTCGCGGGAAACCAGCCTGCTGGAAGAGCGCCATCACGCGCGCATCCAGGACCTGCTCGCGCAGAGCCAGTCCTTGCAGGTGATCTACGAGAAGCGCCTGGCGCTGCAACAGATCTGGGTGAAAACCAGCGCCAACGGCCACGACATGCTCGCCGCGATCAAGCAGTGGGTGCACGAGGCGGAAGCCAGCGGCATCCAGTCGCTGCGCGAATTCGCCGAGCAGCTGAAGACCTACTCCCTGCGCCCTGCCGTCTGAATGGCGGAAGCGTCCTAGGACGTTGAGAGATGCGTCTCAAGAAAAGCCCGCCGTTCGGCGGGCTTTTCGTTTAATTTGCAGCAGCCTGGCGTAGTTTGCGGTCATAGCCCCGGTCAATGAACGGGAGGACGCTGATACATGGATGAGAATAAATTGCCGGCCGATCAGGAAGAGGCCCTGCTGGCATTGCTGCACAGTCGCGCCGAGGTGACGCGCCTGAAGGAGCGCGAACAGCTTTTCAGCGCACTGCTGGCCAGTGTGAACTCGGTGCTCTGGGCCTTCGACTGGCAGGCGCAGCGCATGGTCTATGTCAGCCCGGCGTACGAGCGCATCTTCGGTCGCTCCGCGGCGCTGCTGCTGGCGGATTACAACGAGTGGCGCAACTGCATCTATCCCGATGACCTGGACTACGCCCAGAGCACCCTGCAGGAAGTACTCGAGCGCGGCGCCATCGAGCAGCGCGAGTACCGGATCCTGCGGGCCGACGGCGAGGTGCGCTGGCTCAGCGACAAATGCTTCGTCAGCCAGCACAGCGATGCCGGCCTGCCGCTGATGATCGTCGGCATTGCCGAGGACATCACCGACAAGAAGCACCTGGAAACCGAGCTGCACCGTCTGGCCACCACCGACGTGCTGACCCAGAGCAGCAACCGCCGCTACTTCTTCGACAGCGCCGAGCAGGCCTTCCGCGACTGCAAGGCGACCTCCACGCCGCTGGCCTTCCTGCTGCTGGACGTGGACGACTTCAAGAAGATCAACGACGTCTACGGCCACCAGGTCGGCGACGTGGTACTGCAACGCATCGCCCAGAGCGGTGCTGGCGCGCTGCGCCGCGGCGACCTGTTCGGGCGTATCGGTGGCGAGGAGTTCGCCGTGCTGCTGCCCGGCTGCGACGAGAACATGGCGCGGCAGATCGGCGAGCGCCTGCAGCGGGAAGTGCAGCGTCTGCGCTTCAACGAGGCCGAGCATTTCTTCAGCGTGACCATCAGCCAGGGGCTCACCCTGTTGCAGCCCGATGACCAGAATCTTTCCGCGCTCTACAGCCGCTCCGACGCGGCGCTGTACCAGGCGAAACGCACCGGCAAGGACCGCATAGTTCAGGGATGAAACACATCCGCCGTGTCCGCGGCGGATACATTAATACTTTCCGACTAATACTTTTAATGCAGATTCGAAGGTGTACGTTTATGCTGTCAAAACGCCTGTGTCGGGTTTATGGCGCCTTATAAATCAATAAGTTACAAAGACTGATTTGCCTTCTGTCGGATTCCTGGCGTAGTGGCGCTTCCTACGTTGACATGCCTTTGTTCCCCCCTCTATTACTATCCACATAGCAATATCGTGTGGTGTCCGGATGAGACACCTCAGGGAGTAGTCGCAAGAGCAGTAAGGTCAAGGAAGATTCTGCCCCCCTCTTCTTCCTGTCATTTTCCTATCGCTGCCTGACAACTTTCGCCAGCCTTCTTTGCTGCGGAAGCGCGATAGCTTTTTGCTGTTGTTTTTCCAGATTTTCGGAACAGGCCGAAGGGCGGTAGCTTTGCCCAGCGAAAACTAGCGGCCACTCCAGGGACGAACAGTTGATTGTCGTTGTTTGAATCGGGTCGTTCGAACTCGGGCGGTAGCCTTGTCTTCGAATTTTGTGAAAGGCCCGGTACAGAGCTTCTCCTGGATTGGAGTCAGTGACGATGGCCGCTCGAAGAATGGATAACGACGGAACTTTGCGTTCCCTCGAAGCAGGCAGAAAGAACAGCCCGTTGCACTCGGAAAGTGTTTCTTTCACGGGGCTGCGAAAGTCTGGCGTCAAACTTTGCGGTATTCATGAGCAATATGCATTCGCCCGCTTAGTTAATTTGGCGATGAGTTATGCCATGTATCCATGGTGTAACGATTCTGAACTTTCGTCGAAACTTTCCCTGCGTCATTCAGTGCCTGTTTCATTGTCGAAACACTCACTTCCATTTATCCCCGAAGTTACCTCGCCGGCATCCGCCATCCATTCCGAAGACTCTCCCGCCACCTTCTCGACGAGGGTGCGCGTGCCTGCGGCTGCGCCGCGAGTGACGGAATTCCGGCGCGAGCGCTGCCACCCTGCCGGCCGACAGTGCCGGTATCACGAAAGCCGCGCGCCCCGTCGCGCTGGGAGTCAAGGCTGATGGCCGAGCAATCTCTTCGTTCCAACTATGCCTGTGTGGTCGGCGGCGCCGGCCCGGCAGGCATGGGGTTCCTCTTCAACGCCTACAAGACCGGCGCGCTGGCGAGCCTCGCCCGTGATGGCCTGCTGGTCGTGGACGCTGCACTGGCGGTCGGCCGTGGCCGCCTGGGGGACTATCACATCACCGCGAACTCGGTGGGCGATGTGTTCCTCGACTGCCTGCGCGATCCGGCGTTGTTGCCCATCTTCGCGCCGCTGGCGCATTCGCCCGCGTTTCGCGCGCTGCAGAACGATCCCCATGGTGCGCCGATGCTCACGCAGGTGGGCGAGTTGCTGGCCCATGCCTCGACCCTGTTCATGCGCTACGTCACCGAGCACCTGGGCGTCGAAGTGGCGCTGGGTACCCGCATCGAGAAGATCACCGCGCAGGACGACGGCAGCTTCCAGCTGGCGCTGCGCAGTGGCTCCCATGGCCTGCAGATCGGCGCCGGCACACTGGTGATGAACCTCGGCGGGCGGCAGAACCGCGAGTACCTGAACTGGAGCCTGGCCGAGCAGGACCTGCACCTGGCCCACGACGGCCCGACGGTTTACTCCTCCGACGCGCTGCTCAGCCTGAACCCTGCCGAGCTGGTGGAGCTGTTCGGCGACCGGGTCACCCCGGGCACCCGCTTCACCGTGGTCGGCGGCTCCCACAGTGCCTTCTCGATTCTCGACAACCTCGCCTGCGCGCTGGACTGCCTGGGGCTGGAGCAGATCACCCTGCTGCACCGCGCGCCGATCCGCCTGTTCTTCGAGAGCGTCGAGGAAGCCCGCGCGGCTGGCTACGTGGTCGACGAGGGCATGGATGTCTGCCCGGTCTCAGGCCGGGTCAACCGTTCCGGCGGCCTGCGCTACCGCGCCCACCAGGTCGGCACCGACGTACTGGCCAACGGGATCGTCAGCGGCACGCGGGTGAAGGTCGAGCTGCTGTGTCTGGAGGACCGCTCGCCCGCCGTGCGCGAGCGTCTGGCGCAGGTCTGCAGCGAAGACGGCGTGATCGTCCAGGCCATCGGCTATCAGCCCTGCCTGCCGGCGCTGCGCCGCGCCAACGGCGAGCCGCTGCAGGTGCGCGAGAGCAAGGGCGGACTGGATTCGGACGCCGCCGGCTGCCTGCGCGATCTCAATGGCCGGCCGATTCCCGGCCTCTACAGCTTCGGCCTCGGCTCGGGCCTCGCGGCCAATCCGATGCTGGGCAGCGAGCGCTCCTTCGACAGCCGCATCTATGGCGTCTGGCAGTTCCACCATGACGCCAGCGGCCGGGTCATCGAGGCCCTGCAGGAGCACCTGGCCAGCCGCGCGACGTCAGCCGTGCAACCCATGGAAAGCGGCATCGACGACGCGCCTTTCGCGCTGTCGGCGCTGGGCTGAGCGGCGCGCACGCCGGCTGCGAGCTAACGGATTTTCCATCCAACAGAGGGATGCGACCGTGATCAATGTGACCAAGACCTACCTGGGCAACCTGGACAAGTTCAAGGCCTATGTGGAACAGATCTACGCCTCCGGCTGGATCACCAACCACGGCCCCTTCGTCACGGAGTTGGAAGAGCGCCTGCAGGATTACTTCGGCGTTCGCCATGTGATTCTCACCAACAACGGCACCATCGCCCTGCAGGTGGCCTATCGTGCCCTGGGCGTGACCGGGAGTGCCGTCACCACCCCCTTCAGCTTCGTTGCCACCAGCAGCACGCTGCAGTGGGAGAGCATCCGTCCGCGCTTCGCCGATATCGATGCGCGGACCTGGAACCTCGACCCTGCCCGCATCGAAGCCAGCCTTGCGCCGGATACCACCGCCATCGTCGCCACCCACGTGTTCGGTAATCCCTGTGCGGTGGAGGAGATTCAGGCGGTGGCCCAGCGCAACCGGTTGAAGGTGATCTACGACGGCGCCCACGCCTTCGGTTCGCGCTACCGCGACCGCTCGGTCCTGGCCTGGGGCGATGCGACCACCCTGAGCTTCCACGCCACCAAGCTGTTCCACACCATCGAGGGCGGCGCCATCGTCACCTCCGATGACGAGCTGGCGAAGCAGATCCGCCTGATGTGCAACTTCGGCATTGCCGGCGTCGACCAGATCGTCGGCCTGGGGATCAACGCCAAGCTCAACGAGTTCTCCGCGGCCATGGGCTTGTGCGTGCTCGACGAGATCGACGACATCCTCGCCCAGCGCGAGGAAATTGCCGCCCGCTACACCGCGTCGCTCAGTGGCTACTACGACCTGCAGGCCAGCGAGAGTTATGCCCGGCTGAACAACAGCTACTACCCCATCGGGCTGCGTGACGAAGCCCAGGTGCTGCGCGTGCGTACTGCGCTGAACGAGATCGGCGTCAACCCGCGGCGCTACTTCTACCCGTCGCTGGACACCCTCGATTACCTCGCCCCGCAGGTGCCGCAGGTGCAGTCCCGCGAACTGAGCCAGCGCATCCTCTGCCTGCCCCTGTACCCGGGCCTGCCGCAGGAAATCCAGCGCGCCGTGATCGAAGTGCTGCTGCTGGAAAGCGGCCGCGTCGCGGTCGCGGTGTAAGGGGACGATGATGCGCACCGCACGCTCGCTGTCGATGGTCCGCAACACCCTGCTCAACTATGCAGGGCAGGCGTACGCCATCGTCATCGGCATCCTGATCCAGCCGTTCTACCTCGGCCACCTGGGCGCCGAGGCCTACGGCCTGATCGGCTTCTTCGCGGTGTTGCAGACCTGGTTGCTGCTGCTCGATGTCGGCTTGTCGCCGGCGCTGGTGCGCCAGGTGGCCCACGGCCGTGGCGCCCGTGGTCGTAACGTGAGCGGCGAAGGTCAGGACCAGGCACGCCTGCTGCGTTCGTTCGAGCTGATCCTGCTGCCGCTGACGGCCGCCAGCACCCTGGCCGTGTTCGGCGGCAGCGGCTGGATCGCCGGGCAGTGGCTGAACGTGCAGCAGTTGTCGCCGGAACTGGTGGCGCAGTGCATCAGCCTGATGGGGCTGCTGGTCGCCCTGCGTCTGTACGCCACGCTTTACCGCAGTGCACTGCAGGGCCAGGAACTGCACGCCTACATCAATGGCGTGAACGTGTTCATCACCACCCTGCGTTACTTCGGCGGCCTGTTGCTGGTGGCGCACATCAGCCAGGACCCGCTGGTGTTCTTCCAGTTCCAGGTTGCGGTATCGCTGATCGAGGCGCTGCTGCTGGGCGGCAAGGCCTACCTGTGGATGGACGTGCGCCTGCTGACCCGCTTCTGCTGGGACACGGTGCGCCCGGTGCTGCCCTTCGCCCTGGGCATGTCGCTCACCTCCTGTCTGTGGATCGTGCTCACCCAGCTGGACAAGGTCCTGCTGTCGAACCTGCTGCCCCTGCAGCAGTACGGTTATTTCTCCCTGGTGGCGCTGATTTCCGGCGGCATTCTCAGCCTGGTCAACCCGCTGGCGCAGTCGCTGCTGCCGCGCATGACCATGCTGGTCGCCGAAGGGCGCCACGACGACATGCAGCAGCTCTATCTCAAGGCGAACCGCTTCGTCTGTGTGCTGCTGTTCCCGATGGTCGCGGTGATCGCCGCTCATGGTCATGACCTGGTCCTGGCCTGGAGCGGCGATGCCGTGGCCGCCAGTTGGTGCCGGCCGATCCTCGTCTGGTACGTGCTGGGCGCAGGCCTGCTGGCAGTCGCCAGCTTCCAGTTCTACCTGCAGTACGCCCATGGCCAGCTGCGCATGCACGTCTGGTACAGCGTCGTTTCCACACTGGTGAGCGTGCCGCTGGTGATCGCCAGCGCCTACCTGTACGGCGTCGTTGGCGTGGCGCTGTGCTGGTTCGGCCTGCGCCTGGTGTCGTTCCTGATCTGGCCGCTGATCGTGCACCGCACCTTCGCTCCGGAACTGCACGGCACCTGGCTGCGCGACACCCTGCAGATCGCCGCGCTCAGCGCCGCCGGCCTGCTGCTCAGCGAGCCCTTCTACGCGCTGCTGGCCCGCTCGGGTGAGCGCCTGTGGCTGCTGGCGGCGCTCGCCGCGTGCGGCCTGATCACCCTGTTCCTCGTTGGCGCGGGCTCTGCCCCGGCTCTGCTGCGCCTGTTCAAACCGTCCCACAAGCCGAGTGTCTAGACATGGATATCCGCTCCGAGCTGCAGATCCTCTCCAACTGGCCGGAAGACCCGAAGCCTCTCTTGAGTGTCGTTTGCCTGGCCTACAACCAGGTCAACTACATCGGCCGCACGCTGGACAGCTTCCTGGAGCAGGTCACCGACTTCCGCATCGAAGTGCTGGTCAACGATGACGCCTCCACCGACGGCACCAGCGAAGTGATCGCCGACTACGCGGCGCGCTATCCGCACATCATCAAGCCGATCTTCCACAAGGAAAACCAGTACTCCAAGGGCCTGTCCCACGGCCTGCCGGTGTTCCGCAAGGCGCGCGGCCGCTACATCGCCTACTGCGAGGGCGACGACTACTGGACCGACCCGCGCAAGCTGCAGATCCAGGTCGATTTCCTCGAGAAGAATCCCGACTACGTCATCACCTACCACGACGCCTACACCTTCAACGAGGACGGCGTGATCAAGCCGATGCAGCTCACCGGCAAGTTCCGCCGCGATGCCAGCCGCCTGGAGCTGCAGCAGGCGCGGGCGATCTCCACGCTGACCACGGTGTTCCGCAACGTGCTCACCGAGATGCCCGAGGAGCTGCTCACCACGCGCATGGTCGACCTCTGCTGGTGGTCGCTGCTGGGTGCCTACGGCAAGGGCCGCTTCATGGAGGAAATCCGTCCCGCCGCCTACCGCGTGCACAAGGGCGGGATCTTCTCCATGCAGGCCGACCGCGTGCAGCAGCACATGACCCTGCACACCTACTACTGCCTGTCGCGCTACTACCAGCGCCTGGGGAACCAGGAGCTCAACGAGTATTTCCTGATGCAGGTCTGCCGGATGTCCATGGCCGCCATTTCGCCCATGCGCAAGGTGCAGGCGTTCCTGATGTTGATCGGCAACCACGGCGTCAACCTGCTCAAGCGGCTGAACCCGATTCAGGCGCGCTGAGCCGCGCTACCTCAATGGAGGATGGAAGTCCATGAGTGTCATGCCCCGCTCGTCCCTGGAAACGCTCCAGGACACCCGCATCGATGTCGCCGGCCTGCTGCGCCTGCTGTTCGATCACAAGAAGATGATCCTCGCCGTCACTGGCCTGTTCGCCGTACTCGGGCTCTTCTATGCAGTGGTCGCCACGCCCATCTATGTCTCCGGCGCGATGATCCAGATCGAGCAGAAGAAGAACGGCCTCAACGGCACGCCCGAGGTGATCAATCGCCCCGACTCGGTGTCGATCGCCTCCACCGAGATCGAACTGCTGAAATCCCGCGCGGTGCTCGGCAAGGCGGTCGAACTGCTGAAGCTGGACATCGTCGCCAAGCCCAAGCGCCTGCCGCTGATTGGTGACTACCTGGCGCGGCGCTACCAGCCGGAAGCCGGCCAGACCCTCGCTGCACCCTGGCTGGGCATGGGCGCCTACGGTTGGGGCGGCGAGCAGATCAAGGTGTTCTCCCTCGACGTGCCGGAGGAATACCTGGGTGAGCCGCTGACCCTGGTGGCCGACGGCGGCGACGCCTATCACCTGCTCAACGCCGATGGCCAGCTGCTGCTGCGCGGCGAGCTGAAGAAACCGGTGCTGGAGAAAGGCTTCAGCATCGAGGTGGACGAACTGGTGGCACGCCCCGGTACCGAGTTCATTGTGGCGAAGAACCGCCTGCTGACCACCACCCTGAACTACCAGAAGCTGCTCAAGGTGGCCGAGGCGGGCAAGGACTCGGGGATCATCTACATGACCCTGGAGGACCCGAACCCGCTGCAGGCTGACCGCATCCTCGACAAGATCAGCCAGCTCTACGTGCTGCAGAACGTCGAGCGCAGTTCCGCCGAAGCCTCCCAGCGCCTGCAGTTCCTGCGCTCGCAGCTGCCGGTGGTGCGCATGGACCTGGAAAAGGCCGAAGCCGCCTACAACGCCTACCAGACCACGGCCAAATCTGCCGACATCAGCGTCGAGACCCGTGGCGTGCTGGACCAGGTGGTGGGCATCGACAACCAGCTCTCCGAGCTCAAGCTCAAGCGCGCCGAGTACGACCGCCTGTACACCCCGACCCACCCGACCTACCAGGCCCTGCTCAAGCAGATGAGCAGCCTGGAAGACCGCAAGGCGCAACTGCAGAAACGCATCCAGACCCTGCCGGCGACCCAGCAGGAGCTGCTGCGCCTGTCCCGTGACATGCAGGTCACCCGGCAGACCTACACCACCCTGCTGAACAAGGCCCAGGAGCAGGACATCATCCGCGCCGGCACCATCGGCAACGTGCGGGTGATCGACACCGCCCAGGCCAACGTCGAGCAGCCGGCCAAGCCCATGCGCAAGGTCATCGTGCTGCTCGCCACCCTGCTCGGCTTCTGTGTCGCCCTGGGCATCCTGTTCCTGCGCCAGGCCTTCTACCGTGGGGTGGAGAATCCCGAGGCGATCGAACAGCTCGGCCTTTCCGTGCTCGCCGCGATTCCCTATTCGCGGCAGCAGGAGCGCCTGGAGAAGGAGCGCAAGGGCGACATCCTCGGCCATACGCCGAAACTGCTGGCCGCCTCCACCCCCGGCGACCTGGCCAACGAGGCCATCCGCAGCCTGCGCACCAACCTGCACTTCGCCCTGCTCGAAGCGCGCAACAACGTCGTGATGCTCACCAGCCCCGCGCCGGGAGCCGGCAAGTCGTTCGTCTCCAGCAACCTGGCCGCCATCGTCGCGCAATCGGGCCTGCGCACCCTGCTGATCGATGCCGACATGCGCAAGGGCTACCTGCACCGGGTGTTCGGCCTGACCCCGCGCCACGGCCTGTCCGACGCGCTGAGCGCGCACCGCCCACTGAGCGAGGTGATCCTGCCCACCGAGGTGCCGGAGCTGGACTTCATTTCCTGTGGCTTCGCCGCACCGAACCCGTCCGAGCTGCTGATGCACGACAACTTCGCCCAGCTGCTGCGCGATGCCTCGTCGATGTATGACCTGGTGATAGTCGACACCCCGCCGGTGCTGGCGGTGACCGACGCCGCGCTGGTCGGCCGGCTGTGCGGCATCTGCCTGCTGGTGACCCGCTTCGGCCAGAGCCCGGCCAGCGAGATCGACACCGCGCGCCGCCGCCTGGGGCAGAGCGGCATCCACCTGCAGGGCGCGATCCTCAATGGCGTGAAGCGCAAGGCCTCCACCGCAGCCTACGACTACGGTGCCTACGCCTATCGCTACGACGCCAAGGACTGAAACCGCAGGCAGGGAAGGAGTACCGACATGGTCCATATCGTCAGCCTGATGCAGCCGTACCTGTTCCCCTACCTGGGGTACTTCCAGCTGATCGCCGCGAGCAGTCTGTTCATTCTCGGCGACAGCCTGCAGTACACCCGGCGCGGCTGGATCAACCGCAATCGGGTGCTGGTCGGCGGCAAGATCTGGCAGTTCAGTTTTCCTCTGGAACAGGGCTCGCAGACCCAGGCGATCAACGAACGACGCCTGAGTGACGAGATGCGGCTGACCAACCAGCGCTTGCTGCACACGATCCGCCATGCCTACCACCGTGCGCCGTGCTACGAGCAGGTGATGCCGCTGCTGGAGGAAATCCTCGAACACCCCGAGCGCAACCTGTCGCACTTCGCCGAGCACTCGATCCGCCGCATCTGCCAGTACATGGAGATCGACACGCCGATGACGCGTGTCTCCGAGCTGGACCTGGCCGACGACATCGGGCGCGACCAGCGCCTGATCGAAGCGGTGAAGCAGACCGGTGGCGACGTCTACCTCAATCCCGAAGGTGGCCGCCACCTGTACTCGCCGGACGTGTTCAACGCCCACGGCCTGGAGTTGCAGTTCCTGCGCATGGAGCCGGTGAGCTACCCGCAGTTCGGCCCGGATTTCGTCCCCAGCCTGTCGATCATCGACGTGCTGATGTTCAACCCGCCAGACGAACTGCAGCGCCTGCTGGGCCGCTACACCGTGGAGCGGCCCGCGCCCTCCTCGGACATCCTCGGAGAGTACGAATCATGAGCGCCGTCGCCATCTCCACTGCCGGGCAATACCGCTGGTACCTGATCCAGACCAAGCCGCACCAGGAGCTGCGCGCCGAGGAGAACCTCGGCCGCCAGGGCTTTTCCTGCTACCGCCCGGTGGTGGGGCAGGGCGGCCGGGCGCAGCCGCTGTTCCCCGGCTACCTGTTCATCCGCCTCGATCAGCAGCACGACAACTGGTTCCCGATCCGCTCCACCCGTGGCGTGGCGCGCCTCGTCAGCTTTGGCGCGCAGCCGCTGGCAGTGGCCGACGACCTGGTGGAAGGCATCCGCCAGCGCCTGGCCGCCATGCCGGAGCGCCGTGCCAGCGGCTTCCACGAAGGGCAGATGGTGCGCGTGAAGTGCGCAGGCGATTGCGAAGTGGATGCGATCTTCCTCTGCGAGGACGGCACCGAGCGCGGGTTGATCCTGCTCAACCTGCTGCAACGCGAACAACGCATCCGGGTCCCGCTCAGCCAGCTCTCGGCGGTGGTTGGCAACGACGGCTGGCGCGCCTGAGGCGCTCGACTCTCACAGGATCAACTGCAAGGAGGTGTGGCGAGATGAATGGATCGACCGTGCTGGTGACGCTGACCTATGGCGACCGCCTCGAGTACTTGGAAGAGCTGCTGGCCCGCGCCTTCCGCGAGAAGGACATCACCCGCGCCATCGTCGTCAGCAATGCCTCGGTGGCTGAACTGGACCAGTTGTTCATGCTCTGGCCCAACCGCGTGCAGGTGATCGAGCTGGACAGCAACACCGGCTCGGCCAATGGCTATGCCGTGGGCATCGAGGCCGCGCTGAAGAGCGGCTGCGACTTCATCTGGCTGATGGATGACGACAACGCGCCGACGCCGGGC
The DNA here is from genome assembly GCF_001675465.2 of Pseudomonas sp. AU12215. NCBI lineage: Bacteria > Pseudomonadati > Pseudomonadota > Gammaproteobacteria > Pseudomonadales > Pseudomonadaceae > Pseudomonas > Pseudomonas sp. AU12215. Next base: position 31,018 of record NZ_MACM02000140.1, on the reverse strand, counting down.
TCGTTCCCGCTGCTCAAGCAGCGCCTGATCGATTGCGCGCTGCGCCATGGCACCGACAACACGGCCGTGCTGGGCTTCCGCCCGACCCACCAGGCCGACGTCGCTTCCGGAGTGCCGACCCGTTTCATCACGCCGCCGCGCTCCAGCTACTTCGGTTTCCACGTTCGCCAGCTGCCCTACAAACTCTGGCGCCGCACGCCCTGGGGCAAGCCGAAGCCGCGCCCGGCGCAGCCGCTGCTGGAGCTGCCGTTCGCCTACTACGGCGGCCTGCTCGGGCATGCCGATCTGTTCCGCCGCATCGGCCTGCCGCGCCGCGACCTGGTGCTGTACGCCGACGACACCGAATACACCTTCCGTATCGGCAACCTGGGTGGCCACCTCTACCTGGTGCCCGAGGCGGGCCTGGATGACCTGGAGAACTCCTGGAACATCAAGGCGCGCACCTCGAACATCTACGAGACCTACCTGCTGGGCAGCTCCGACCTGCGGGCCTACTACGCCGCGCGCAACCAGGCGTGGTTCGACAAGAACCTGTGGGTGACCTCGCCGCTGATGTATCGCTTCAACCGCTGGGTGTTCATCCGCCTGCTGCACTTCTTCGCCCGCCGCCACCAGCGCGAAAGCCGCCTGGCCCTGCTGCTGCAGGCGATCCGCGATGGCGAAGCCGGTGCGCTCGGCATGAACCGGGCCTACCCGCTATGAGACTGCTGCTGCTCAACACCCTCTACGCCCCGCACATCGGCGGCGGGGCGGAGGTCATGCTGCAGCACATGGCCGAGGGCCTGCGCGCACGCGGCCATGAGGTGCAGGTGCTCTGCACCGGGCCGGACGCCGGCCTGCAACGCGAGACGGTGAACGGCGTGCCGGTGCTGCGAGCCGGCCTGCGCAACCTTTACTGGCCCTTCGACGACAAGAGCCAAGGCGCGCTGAAACGCCTCGCCTGGCACGGGCTGGACCGCTACAACCGCGGCATGCGCAGTGTGCTGGCGAAGGTGCTCGAAGAGGTCGAGCCGGACGTGGTGATCTGCCACAACCTGTCGGGCTGGTCGATCTCCGCCTGGGATGCGATCCGTGCCGCCGGCCTGCCCATCGTGCAGGTCCTGCACGACCAGTACCTGACCTGCCCGCGTGGTGTGCGCTTCAACAAGGGCCGCCATTGCGAGCAGCAATGCGCCCCCTGTGCGTTGTTGCGGCGCTCCCATGCTGCGGCTTCGAGCGATGTCGACGCGGTGGTCGGTGTCAGTCGCTACCAGCTCAATACGCTGCTCGACGCCGGTTACTTCTCCGGCAGCCAGACCCACGTGGTCTACAACGGCTCGCCGATGGCAGAAGTGCCTGTCGCGCCGCCGGCTTCCGGGCGCCGCCCGTTGCGCTTCGGCTTCATCGGTGCGCTGACGCCGAACAAGGGCGTGGAGTGGTTGATCGAGCAGTTCCAGGCGCGCGGCGACGATGCCTCGCTGCTGATCGCCGGACGCGGCGACGCGGCCTACGTGAACCAGCTGAAGTCCGCCGCCGACCCCCAGCGCGTGCACTTCGTCGGCTACCGCAAGGCCTCCGAGTTCTTTGCCGAGATCGACGTCGCCGTGGTCCCCAGCCTGTCGCCGGAGTCCTTCGGCCTGGTGGCGCTGGAGGCCTGCGCGCATCACCTGCCGGTAATCGCCTCGCGCATGGGCGGGCTGGTGGAAGTCGTCCAGGACGAGATCAACGGCCTGCTCTGCTCGCCCGACCAGCCCGACTCGCTCGGTGATGCCATCCAGCGCCTGGCCCGGGACCCGGCGCTGCGCCAGCGCCTCGCCTCGCGAGCCCATGAATACGTGGCGCCGATGCTCAGCCTGGAGCGGATGCTCGACGAGTACGAAACCATCCTGCGCCACACCCTGCTTACCCGCGGAGTCCAGCATGGAACTGCAATCCCCGTATCCACGCTTTGAGCTCGACCGTCGTGTGACCTTCGACCGCTCGTTGCTGGCGCTCGGGGTGCTGGTGGCATTGCTGCTGGTGGAGACCTTCAACGGCGCGCTGCGCTTCTATACCGACCAGGCCGGACTGTCGGCGATCGTCTACCTGCCCAAGGTGGCCTGCATCATCGCCGTGGCCTGGGAGTTGATCACCCGCCCGCAGCAGCGCGGGCTGTGGCTGTTGCTGATCCTCGCCGCGGCTTCGCTGCTGCTCGGGCGGCTGCATGGCGCCGAGTTCAAGAGCGGCTTCTTCGCCGTGTTCATCTACGCGCCGCTGCTGTTCGGCCTGCTCTGCGGCCCCTACCTGGAAATGCATCGCAAGGCGGTGGGCTGGATCATCGCCTTCTGCCTGGTCGCCTCCCTCATCGGCATCGCGCTGGACCTGCTGATCAATGTGCCGTGGAAGGGCTACACCTACTCCATGGGCGGCGTCGAGGTCAGCGCCAACCGCTCCTGGAGCGCTTACGGCCTGGATCGCATCGCCGGGTTCTCGCGGATGTCCTCCAGCCTGGCGATGATGCTGGCGGTGTTCAGCCTCTACCTGGGGTCGTTCCGCCTGCCCCTGCTGGCACGCGGTCTGCTCTACGCGGTGGCGCTGGTGGGCATCGTGCACACCACCAACAAGTCCTCCGCCGGCGCCTTCTTCCTCGCCCTGATGGTGATGAGCATTGCCCGCCAGCGCCTGCTGTTCCTGTTCGCCGCGCTGCTGGTGGTTCTCGGCGCGCTGCTGCTGCCGCTGTACGGCCTGTATGCGCAGGTCGACCCCTACCTGGCCAGCGCCACTGGCGACAACCTGATGGGGTCGATGGTGGATCGCCTGGTCAACACCTGGCCGAACCTGATCAAGGTGATGGACTACAACGGCTGGATCTACACCGGCGCCGGGCTGGGCATGACCGGCAGCGCCTATGCCGCCTTCCCGATCTTCGGTGTCGAGCAGCTGGCGGTGGCCGATAATTCGCTGCTCTACCTCTGGTGCCTGTTCGGCGTGGCCGGCGTCGCCCTCTACCTGCTCGGGGTGCCGATGCTGATGCGCCTGCAGCGCCAGCCCGGCCAGGAAGCCCGCGCGCTGCTGGGGATCGCCTATTGCATCCTGCTGATCGGCTGGACCAGCGACGTACTCGAATCGCCCATACCCAGCCTGTTCCTCGGCCTGGCCATCGGTCGCGCCCTGCGCCTGCCGGGTGAGGCCGCGCCGCAACCGGCGCCGCGCACCCTGCGCCTGCAGGGTGGCATGCTCAGCCTGCTGGCCTGCGCGCTGCTGATCGGTGGCCTGCTGCAGTCGCCGCGCACCCTGGCCAACCAGGCGCCGGTGGAAAACCCCGGTGCAGCGGAATTCATCGTCGGCGCCAGCACCCACCAGAACATCCGCGCCGGCAACCGTGATGGCATCAATCGCCTCGGGCGCGAGGCCGGCATCACCTCGTTCCGCGACGACGCCTACTGGTCCAGCGTCGAGCGCGAGCGCGGCAAGCTGGCCATCGATGCCGCGTGGCGCGCACAGCTGCGCAGCACGCGCAGCCTGGGTATCAGCACGCTGCTGATCCTGGGCAACGAGAACCAGTTCTACGGCAATGCCAAGCCGCGCGACGACGCCTCCCGCGAGGGCTACCTGCGCTACGTGCGCTACGTGGTCCGCAGCTTCAAGGGGCAGGTCGCCTTCTACGAAGTGTGGAACGAGTGGGACTCGGAAAACGCCACCGACAAGGACTTCAGCGACGATTACCTGACCCTGGTGCGCGCCGCCGCCAAGGTGATCCGCGAGGAAGACCCGCAAGCCAAGGTGCTCGCTGGCGCCGTCACCCTCAAGGGCATCCGCCAGGGCTTCGCCGAACGCATCGCCGGTGGTGGCGTGCTCGATGTGGCCGATGGCATCTCGCTGCACCCGTCGGTGTATTGCGAGGGCGAGATGTCCACGCCCGAGGCCTGGCTCAACTGGTTCCAGGGCGTCAACCAGAAGCTGGAAAACGCCGCCGGCAAGCCGGTGCCGCTGTACTTCACCGAATTCAGCTGGCCGGCCCACGAAGGCGATTGCGGCATCAGCCGCGAACGCCAGGCCGCGTACCTGGCCCGCGCCTATGTGCTGGTGCGCAGCCTGCCCAATGTGAAGGGCGCCTGGTGGTATGACCTGGTGGACGACGGCATCGACCGCACGGACATGGAACACAACTTCGGCCTGCTCACCGCCAGCGGCCAACCCAAGCCGGCCTACCACGCCATGGCCAGCGTCGCCGACATCATCGGCCGCTACCGCTTCGTCGGCCGCGTGCCCAACCAGGACCCGAACGTCTACCTGCTGCGCTTCGCCAAGGCCAGCGAGGAAATCCTGGTGGCCTGGACCCTGGGCCACGAACAGACCCTGAACATCACCAGCAAGCCCGGCAGCATCGACACCCTCTGGCGCCTGGACGCCGTCGATGGCATCGCCCGCCGCGAGGGCCGGCCGGTGCCCTGGCAATGCCCCGCAGACGGCGGCGATTGCCAGGCCAGCATCCGCATCGACGAGTCGCCCACCCTGGTGCGCAGCGCGTCGGCCCCGCAACTGTCGCTGCGCTGACGCCTCGCGGAGAACCCTTCATGATCGTGATCAACGCGCGTTTCCTCACCCAGCAGTTGAGCGGTGTGCAGCGCTTCGCCGAGCAGATATCGCTGTCGCTGGCACGCCTGCGCAGCGACCTGCACTTCGTGGCGCCGCCAGGGGAAATCCTTCGCCCGGAGATCGCCCGGCAACTGAACGTCGAGCAGGTCGGGCGCAACGGCGGGCACCTCTGGGAGCAGGTCGACCTGCCGCTATGGCTGGCGCACCACGGCCGGCCGCTGCTGGTCTCGCTGTGCAGCACGGCGCCACTGGCGTACTCGCGGCAGGTGATGACGCACCACGACATTACCTACGTGCGCCACCCGGAAAGTTTTTCCTGGAAGTTCCGCGCCCTGTACCGCGTGATGATTCCCCTGCTGCTGCGCCGCTCGCTGGCGCAGGTCACGGTCAGCGAATTCTCCCGCCAGGAGATCGCCACGCACTATGGCGTCGACCCCAAGGGCATCCATGTGATCGCCAACGCGGTGTCCGCCGAGTTCTGTACCGGCCTGGAACCGGCGACGCCCGAGCGGCCCTATGTACTGGCGGTGTCCTCGCCGGCCACGCACAAGAACTTCCAGCGGCTGATCGAAGCCTTCCGCCTGCTGGGTGAGCTGGACGTGGAGTTGCGCATCGTCGGCGCCGCCAACCGCAGCTTCGTCGACGCGCAGCTGCAGCAGAGCGGGCAGGGCGATCGCGTGCGCTGGCTGGGACGGCTGGACGACGACCAACTGATCGAGCAGTACCGCCACGCGGCCGTCTTCGCCTTTCCGTCGCTGTATGAAGGTTTCGGCATTCCACCGCTGGAAGCGCAGGCCTGCGGCTGCCCGGTGGTGGCCGCCAGCAGCGCCTCGATTCCCGAAGTGCTGGGCAACTCGGTGCTGTATTTCGACCCCCTCGACCCGCCCGGCATCGCTGCCGCCCTGCGCCGCGTGCTGCTCGACCACCAGCTGCGCGCCGACCTTTGCCGGCTGGGGCAGGAGAATGTCCTGCGCTACTCCTGGGACATCTCCGCCCTGCGTCTGTCGAGCCTGATCGACACCTTTCTGATGGAGCGCTCGGGCTACCCGGCGCGCTTCGACGCCAAACAGATCGCCAAGCAAGGAGGCAGATCATGAAGGGCATCATCCTCGCCGGCGGCTCCGGCACCCGCCTGCACCCGATCACCCTGGGCGTGTCCAAGCAGCTGCTGCCGATCTACGACAAGCCGATGGTGTACTACCCGCTCTCGGTACTGATGCTCGCCGGCATCGACGACATCCTGCTGATCTGCACGCCCACCGACCTGCCGAACTTCCGCGCCCTGCTGGGTGACGGCGAGCAGTTCGGCGTGCAGCTGCAGTACGCCGCGCAGCCTTCGCCGGATGGCCTGGCCCAGGCCTTCCTGATTGGCGCCGAGTTCATCGGCGATGACTCGGTATGCCTGGTGCTGGGCGACAACATCTTCTACGGCCAGGGCTTCACCGAAACCCTGCGTGAAGCGGCGGCGCGCACCCAGGGCGCCACCGTGTTCGGCTACCAGGTGGCGGACCCGGCGCGCTTTGGTGTGGTCGAGTTCGACGACCAGGGACGCGTGCTCTCCATCGAAGAGAAACCGCGCGTGCCGCGTTCGAACTACGCCGTCACCGGCCTGTATTTCTACGACAACCGTGTGGTGGAGATGGCCCGCCAGATCCGCCCTTCGGCCCGTGGCGAGCTGGAAATCACCGACATCAACAACCTCTACCTGGAGCGGGGCGAACTGCACGTGAGCCTGCTCGGTCGCGGGTTCGCCTGGCTGGACACCGGCACCCACGAATCGCTGATGGAAGCCGGCCATTTCGTGCAGACCATCGAGCAGCGCCAGGGACTGAAGGTGGCCTGCCTTGAGGAGATCGCCTTCCAGCAGGGCTGGCTCAGCGAAACGTACCTGGCCCTGCAGGCCGAGCGGCTGAGCAAGACCGGCTATGGCCGTTACCTGCAGCAGTTGCTGCTGGACAAGCGACAGTGAATTCGCACCCGGCGAACCCGAGGCGGGTTCGCCGGCCCTGCGTCCGTTAACGGACTGCGATAACGAAGCAGCGGCACAAGGAGCGATGCCGGACATCGCGAGGTCATCATGCCCAACAAGACAAAAGGAATTCTGCGTGCGCACCAGTCACTGATCTCGCTGGCGCACCGCCTGAGCGACATCCTGGTGATCGTGCTCAGCGGGGTGATTCTGCTCAGCGCCGGCAATGGCGTACTGGACGCACAGATCTGGGTCTCGGTGCTGCTCTGCGTCATGCTGTTCCACTGGCTCGGCGAGCTGAACCAGCTCTACGGCTCCTGGCGCGGCGAGTCGCTGCTGCGCGAGTCGCTGAGTGTCACCCTGTACTGGTCGCTGGCGTTCTTCGCCGTGCTGCTGCTGGACATCTCGCTGCGCCACGTGGAGCTGGAGGAGCCGCGCCGGCTGGGGTGGTTCGCCGCCGCGCTGCTGATCATGTGCGGCTATCGCCTGGCCATCCGCATGTTGCTGCGCGTCGCCCGGCGCCATGGCTTCAACAGCCGCAACGTGGCCATCTACGGCACCGGAGAGGTCGGTGCTAGGCTCGCCGAAACCATCCTCAATGCCCCGTGGATGGGGCTGCGCCTGATCGGCTTCTATGACGACCGCCCGCAGCAGATGGAGCTGGGCGAGCGGGTGCCGGTAAAGGGGGATCGCCTGGCGCTGATCGAAGCCGCGCGCTCGGGGCAGATCGACAAGGTCTACCTGACCCTGCCCCTGTCCCGCGAGCCGCTGCTCAACGAGCTGATCCGCGAGCTGTCCGATACCACCGTGTCGGTGTACCTGATCCCCGACCTGTTCATGTTCGACCTGCTGCACGCGCGCAGCGAAAGCATCAACGGCCTGGCCACCATCAGCATCTTCGACACGCCCATGGATGGCCCCAACGCCGTGCTCAAGCGTATCGAGGACGTGGTGCTGGCCTCGCTGATCCTGCTGCTGATCGCCGTGCCCATGCTCTTCATCGCGGTGGCCGTGAAGCTCAGCTCGCGCGGCCCGGTGCTGTTCCGCCAGACCCGCTACGGCATGGATGGCCGGCCGATCCGCGTCTGGAAATTCCGCAGCATGACGGTGATGGAAGACGGCGCCGCCGTCACCCAGGCCTCGCGCAACGATTGCCGCATCACCCCGCTGGGCGCCTTCCTGCGGCGCACCTCGCTGGATGAACTGCCACAATTCTTCAACGTCTTGCTCGGCGACATGTCCGTGGTCGGCCCACGCCCCCACGCCGTGGCGCACAACGAGCAATACCGGCGTCAGGTCAGCCGCTACATGCTGCGTCACAAGGTCAAGCCGGGCATCACCGGCTGGGCCCAGGTGAACGGCTGGCGCGGCGAAACCGACACCCTGGAGAAGATGCAGAAACGCATCGAGTTCGATCTGGACTACATCGAGAACTGGTCCGTCTGGTGGGACCTGAAGATCGTCCTGCTGACCCTGTTCAAGGGTTTCGTACACCGCAACGCCTACTGAGTTTTCACACTCGTTTCAAGGAAGGATTGCCATGAAAAACCTGCTCGCTTTCAGCTTTGTAGTCGGCAGTCTGGCGCTACAAGGCTGCGTGTTCTCCCCCGGTCAGTACATGACGGATTCCGATGTCCAGCGCGAGGCGCAGAAGCAGGGGATGAACATTACCCTCGTGCCTATCACGCCACAGGTGCTGCAGCGCCAGGAGGCCTCGTTCGCCGCCAGGCCCGGTGTGCCCGCGGAGCTGCTGAACTACCGCCCGCCGCAACAGGACTACGTGATCGGCGGCGGCGACGTACTGCTGGTGACCGTCTGGGACCACCCGGAACTGACCAGCCCCGGCTCGACCCAACAGATGGAAGCCAACGGCCGCGTGGTCGGCGCCGACGGCAACATCTTCTTCCCCTACGCTGGCGTGGTGCGAGCCGAAGGGCAGACCCCGGCACAATTGCGTTCGAGCCTGGCCCGCCGGCTGGCGAACAAGGGCATCGTCGACCCGCAGGTGGATGTCACCGTGCTGCGCTATGCCAGCCAGCACGTGGTGTTCTCCGGCGCCTTCCAGAACGGCGGCCAGGTCGAGCTGAACAACACGCCCACGACTCTGGTGCAGGCGGTCAGCAAAGCGGGAGTGATTGCCGGCGAGGCGGACCTGTCCGGACTGACGCTCAAGCGTGACGGCCGCGAATACGTGATCGACGTCGACGCGCTGAACCGCTCCGGCTCGACGCTCAGCGGCATCTACCTGAAGAACGGCGACCAGGTTCACCTGCCCTACAACGACCGCAAGAAAGTCTATGTGGTCGGCGAGGTGGAACGCCCGCAGGTCGTGACCTACCGCACCACCGGCCTGTCACTGCTGGAAGTGCTGGGCAACGCCGGCGGCCTGGCCCCGGAAACCTCCGATGGTGACTCCGTGTACGTGATCCGCGGCAACCCGCAGCAGGCCGATGGCAAGGGGCAGGGTACCTTCCAGGCGCAGGTCTTCCACCTGGAAGCCAAGCGTCCGACCGCCTACGCCCTGGCCAAGGACTTCGCCATGCAGCCGCAGGACGTAGTGTTCATCGGCCCGGCCAACATCACTCGCTGGAACCGCTTCATCAGCCAGCTGCTGCCGTCGGCCTCGATCGTCGCCACCAGTGCGGCAGTGGGCAACTGACGCCCAGGCCTGATACCGGCGGGAATGCCAGGCTTCCGCCCACAGCAGTCGCGAATATTCCTACGGCTGTGGGCGGTTCTTTGGAATCGACTCTTCATCACCGACTGGCCATCATCGCCGCCATCCGGTGCCGAGCAGCACCACTCCTACTGGCGGAAGCGATTCCGCCGCTCTCCTTTGGGGTCTTCCCCTAGCACAAGGCCCCGAACCCGCCCGCGTTGCAGCGCCGGCGGGTTTTTTTTGCCTGGCGTTCCACCGTGTATGGATTCCTACGCCGGAGTTGCCTTTGGAGGTACCTCCAGCGATGAGCAGTCGAACGCGGCTGAGAGGTGTATCATATATTCCATAAAGACATTACATATTAAGAATTAATTCTTTTTGGATTTATGAAGGTTCTTTTATCGTTGCCCTGCGTTGCCGCGAGCTGTCTCGGACAGAGCGGAAGGGGTTGGCGGTTTGCCGCCGGCCAGAGGTGATGGGGTGGCGGTTTTCCGCTGATCCGGCCCTGGGGAATGGCTCGAGAGTCGAGCCGGAGGCCGGAAAGACGGGAGTGTCGGACAGGGTAGGCCGGTTGGCCTGGGGATTGCCTTGTCAGGTGGCGAATGCCCAGCGCATCGCCACAACAACAAGACACGAGAATCGATCCATGCCCTTCCCATCTTCTGCCGTATCCCTGTCCGCCTGCCTGCGCGTCGCTCCAGCCTAGCGGGGCGTCGAAACAACCAACGAATCCTGCATGCCCGTCGTGCTCGCCACGTCGCGGCCGCTGCCTGCCATTCGGTCGGACTCCCGGGGGAGCCAGTCGTTGTTGCGAATGGCGTGTTTCCAAGATCAATAAAATGGGGAAATTCCAATGAAAAGCCGCACTCTCACGCAATCGGGCCTCGCGCTCGCCATCGCTGCCGCAGGCCTCGCGCAATCCGCCGTCGCCGCTGGGTTCATCGAAGACAGCAAGGCCAGCCTGACCCTGCGCAACTTCTACATCAACACCGACAACCGCAACGGTCCCGCCAATCCGAGCAAACAGGAAGAGTGGGGCCAGGGCTTCCTGCTCAACTACACCTCCGGCTTCACCGAAGGTACCGTGGGCTTCGGCGTCGACGCCCTCGGCCTGCTGGGCGTCCGTCTCGACAGCGGTAAAGGCACACACTACAACCCGACCAGCTCGAACTTTTCCGGTACTGTCTTCCCCACCGATGGTGACGGCCGCGCGGTCGACGATTTCTCCCACCTGGGCGCCACCGGCAAGGTGAAGGTTTCCAGCACCGTGCTGCAATACGGCACCCTGCTGCCCAAGCTGCCGGTCGTGACCTACAACGACGGTCGCCTGCTGCCGCAGACCTTCGAAGGCGGCCAGGTCACCTCCAACGAGTTCAAGGACCTGACCCTGCTCGGCGGCCAGCTGGAGCACATGAAGGGCCGTAGCTCCAGCAACAACGAAGGGCTGTCCATTGCCGGCGCCAATAACGCGCGCACCGGCGAATTCGTCAACAAGTTCTACTACGGCGGCGCCGACTACAAGCTGACCAAGGACCTGACGCTGCAGTACTACTACGGCAACCTGCAGGACTTCTACAAGCAGCACTTCCTCGGCCTGCAGCACAACTGGGCGATCGGCCCGGGCGTGCTGAAGAGCGACCTGCGCTACTTCCACAGCAGCGACGACGGCAAGAACGGCCACGACAAGAACTACTACACCAGCGGTTACTACGGCAACGGCGTAACCAAGGGTGAAGTCGACAACCGCGCCTGGAGCGGCCTGTTCACCTACACCGTCAGCGGCCACAGCTTAGGTGCCGGCTACCAGCAGCTCAGCGGCGACAGTGACTTCCCGTTCATCAACAACGGCGACGGCGCCACGGCCTACCTGATCACCGACGTGCAGATCGGCAAGTTCCTGCGCGCCGGCGAGCGCACCTGGCAGGTGCGCTACGGCTACGACTTCGCCCAGGCCGGCCTGCCGGGTCTGACCTTCCAGACCCTGTACCTGCACGGCGATAACATCGACACCAAGTACGGCGACAAGAGCGAGTGGGAGCGTGATATCTCCCTGGCCTATGTCATCCCGGACGGCACCCTCAAGGGTCTGGGCTTCACCTGGAAGAACGCTGCCCTGCGCAGTGGCCTGCCGGTCAGCGGCTCGGGCACTGCGACCCAGCGCGACCAGGACGAAAACCGCCTGATCGTCAGCTACACCATCCCGCTGCTGTAATTCTCTCAGGCTGAAAAAGCCGCCGTTCTCGCAAGAGACGGCGGCTTTTTCATGTCGCCGCCCACCTTCGGACGTTGCTCTTCGTAGGAGCGAGCTTGCTCGCGAACAAGTCCCGTCGCGAAGTCGTTCGCGCGCAAGCTCGCTCCTACAGAGGCATTCCTCTGCCAATGAAAAAGGCCGTCGTTCCGGTGGGAGCGACGGCCCTTTTCTTCAGCAAATCAGCTTCAGCGAATCAGCGCTTCTGCGGCGCCGGCTGCTGCTGGGTGATGCAGTGGATGTTGCCGCCGCCCAGGAGAATCTCGCGGCCCGGCACCATCACCACTTCGTGTTCGGGGAAGATGCGCTTCAAGGTGGCTTCGGCCTCTGCGTCCGCCGGATCGTCGAAGCGCGGCGCGATGATGCCGCCGTTGACGATCAGGAAGTTGACGTAGGAGCCGGCCAGGCGGATCGACGGATCGCGCGGTTGGGTGCCGATCACCAGGTCGATGCCTTCGCACTCGGCTTCGGTCGCGTGGATCGGGCCGGGGATGACCATCTTGTGCACGGTGAGCTGGCGGCCCTTGGCGTCGCGGGCGGTTTCCAGCACGCGCATGGCGGCCTGGCAGCGCTCGTAGTTCGGGTCGTTCTGATCGTCGGTCCAGGCCAGCAGGACTTCGCCGGGGCGCACGTAGCAACAGAAGTTGTCGACGTGGCCGTCGGTCTCGTCGTTTAACAGACCGTCCGGCAGCCAGATCACGCTGTCGATGGCCAGGTGCTCGCGCAGCACGGCCTCTATCTCTTCGCGGCTCATGTGCGGGTTGCGGTTGTGGTTGAGCAGGCATTCCTCGGTGGTGATCACCGTGCCTTCGCCGTCCACATGGATCGAGCCGCCTTCCAGCACGAAGCCTTCGGTGCGGTAGCCGTCGCAACGCTCGATGCCGAGGATCTTGCTCGCCACCTGGTCGTCGCGGTGCCACGGGAAGTACAGGCCGCCTTCCAGGCCGCCCCAGGCATTGAAGGTCCAGTCCACGCCGCGTACTTCGCCGTCGTTATTGGTGACGAAGGTCGGGCCGGTGTCGCGCACCCAGGCATCGTCGTTGCTGATTTCCACCACGCGGATGTTGGCCGCGTCGGCCAGCTGGGCGCGGGCGTTCTCGTACTGGCCGGCGGAAACGCCGATGGTCACAGGCTCGAAGCGGGCGATGGCGCGGGCCACGGCGCTGAAGGCGGCCTGCGCGGGCTTGCCGCCCAGGCGCCAGTTGTCCGGCCGCTCGGGCCAGACCATCCAGGTCTGGGTGTGGGGTTCCCATTCCGCCGGCATGCGGAAGCCATCGGCGCGGGGAGTGCTGGTCAACGTAGTCATGGGGCGATCCTGGGGGCTGCTTAGTTGGGGACGTAGGGCGCTATGCGCGTCGCCCCATCCTGCGCTTTGGGTTGTGTCATTCGAGAGTGCATCACGAGCGGCCAGTATAGGTCGCTGCGGGCAGTGTCTGATTTTATATCCGATAAAAATCGATTTATGAAGCGAATTTTTCTCGAATATTGCCCGTGTATTCGGATTTTAATCGGATATAAATCGATTTATTTCAGGGGTGAGGGGCGCTTCGGCAGGCAGGGCGGCAGGTACAGCGAGAGGTAGGCATCGATCACCCGCATGCCTTCTTCAGCCAGGCGTTCGGTAATCAGCCCGTGACGCTGCACGGAGAGGGCGTAAACGCGATCACCCAGTTCGATGGCGAGGCTGAATACCTCGATATCCTGCGGCAGTGGTGGCAGCTCGAAATGCCGCTCGAACAGGGCGCGCATGGCCTGGCCGAGTTGCACGTCATGCTGGCTGTCGGCCTGGGTGACTTCGGCAAGGCCGTGGCTGGCGAGGATCAGCTGGCGTGCGGCGGCGTCTTCGGCGTACACGGCCAGGGTACGTTGTTCGACCAGTCGTGCGAGGTCGCGCCAGTCGCGCAGGGCGGCGTGATCGACGGGCTGTTCCAGGCAGGCACGGAAGGCGGCGTGGACGTCATTGGTCAGGCCCTGCAGCAACGCCGGGACGCTGGGGAAGAAGTGATAGACGGAAGAAGGGGGAATGTCCGCGCGTTCGGCCACTGCGTAGATCGATAGCCCCGCTGCGCCGCTTTCGGCCAGCAGGGCGCGGGCCGCGTCGAGGATCACGGCGATTCTTGCCTGGCTGCTGGCGCGAGGTTTGCGGGTGGGAGCGGGCATGGCTGTCTCCGGAGCTGGGCAGCTATTGGACGCCAGCTCCGGTGCGCTCGGCAAGTCAGCTGCCGCCGTCGCGCAGCTTGGCCCAGACTTCGGTGATCACCGGGGCGGTCTTTTCCGGCGCGGTTTCCAGGGCAAACAGGCGGCGCTTGGTTTCCTGGTCCGGGTACAGGCCCGGCTGGTCGCGCAGGGCGGCATCGAGGAACTGCGCGGAGTCCTTGTTGCCGTTGGGGTAGAGGGTGGCGGCGGTGATCTGCGCGGCGACCTTGGGTTGCATCAGGTAGTCGATGAACTTCAGGGCCAGGTCCGGATGCTCAGAGGCGCTGGGGATCACCAGGTTGTCGATGAACAGCACCGAGCCTTCCTGCGGCACCACGAAGCGCACCGGCTGGCCGGCGTTGGCGGCGCCCAGGGCGTCGCCGACCCAGGCCATGGCGACGCACAATTTGCCGGCGTTGAGGTCCTGGATGTAGCGCTCGCTGTCGATGTAGCGCAGGTTCGGGCGCAGCTGTGCGAGCACTTCGCCGGCGCGGCGGATCTGCGACGGAGCGCTGCGGGCGAAGTTGCGGCCCTGGTAGTTCATCAGCACCGAGAAGGCTTCGTCCGGAGCGTCCAGCAGGCTCATGCCGCAGGCCTTCAGGCGCTGGCTCTGCTGCGGGTCGAACATCACGCTCCAGCTGTCGGGCAGCTTGCCGCCGTAGGCCTTTTCCGCTTCGGGTTCGTTGATTGCCAGGCCCACGGCACCCCACAGATAAGGGATGGCATGCTGGTTGTTGGGGTCGACGGCGGCCAGCTTGCTCAGCAGCTGGGTGTCGAGGTGGCTGCGGTTGGGCAGCTTGGAGAAATCCAATGCCTGGATGCGCTTGTCGCGGATCAGCGCCGGCAGGTCGTTGTGCGAGGGCACAGCGACGTCGATCTTCTCACCGCTCTCCAGGGCCTTCTTGACCTCTTCGGCGGTGCTGTAGGTCTTGTAGTCGACACGGATGCCGGTGTCCTTCTCGAAGTCCTTGAGCACTTCGGGGGCGATGTAGTCGTTCCAGTTGTAGACATGGATGACCTGCTCGGCCCAGGCAGACAGCGGGCACAACAGCATCAGAATCACGGCGTACAGGCGTGGCATTGGCGATCTCCCTGAATGAACCACGTAATCAGCGGATGCGGCATTCGCCGCTCGATAGCGCGACAGCAAAGACACGACAGACGCGATGGCGCCCGGGCGGGCGGATGGAGACATCGCGAGCAGGAAGGAACGACGGATGTGACTCGCCCTGGCGCCCCTCCTCGCCGTTGCGATGTCGCAGTTCCCCGGGTGTGCCAGAGGCACAAGGAAACGCCGGCACGAGGGCCGGCGTTTCGTTTACCACTTATACGGTGTGCAAGTACCAGTTGTACTCGAGATCGGAAATCGAATACTCGAACTCCTGCATCTCATGCTCCTTGCACGCGACGAAGATGTCGATGTACTCGGGGCTGATGTACTTGTTCATCACGTCGCTGTCGTCCAGCTCGCGCAGGGCATCGCGCAAGTTGTTCGGCAGGCTCTGTTCCAGCTGCTCGTAGGCGTTGCCTTCGATCGGCGCGCCCGGCTCGACCTTGTTGGTCAGGCCGTGGTGGACGCCGGCCAGTACAGCCGAGAGCAGCAGGTACGGGTTGGCGTCGGCACCGGCGACGCGGTGTTCCAGGCGCACCGCTTCCGGTGCTCCGGTCGGCACGCGCAGGGCGACGGTACGGTTGTCCAGGCCCCAGCTCGGCGCGTTCGGCACGAAGAAGGCCGAACCGAAACGGCGGTACGAGTTGACGTTCGGGCAGAGGAACGCCATCGACGCCGGCAGGGTCTCGAGCACACCGCCGATCGCGTGGCGCAATGCGGCGTTCTGCTCGGGATCCTCGCTGGTGAAGATGTTCTTGCCGTCCTTGTCGAGCAGCGAGACGTGGACGTGCAGACCGTTGCCAGCCTGACCCGGGTAGGGCTTGGCCATGAAGGTCGAGTCCATCTCGTGGTCGTAGGCGACGTTCTTGATCAGGCGCTTGAGCAGGACTGCGTAGTCGCAGGCCTTCAGAGCGTCGTCAACGTGGTGCATGTTGACTTCGAACTGGGCCGGTGCGCTTTCCTTGACGATGGCGTCGGCGGGGATGCCCTGGGCGCGGGCGCCGTCGATGATGTCCTGGAGGCAATCAGCGTATTCGTCGAGGTCGTCGATGGAGTAGACCTGGACCGATTGCGGGCGCTTGCCGGAGATCGGCGAGCGCGGCGGCTGCGGCCGGCCGTTCACGTTCTCCTGGTCGATCAGGTAGAACTCGAGCTCGAAGGCCGCGACGATGGTCAGGCCGATGTCGGTGAACTTCTGTACCACCTGACGCAGTACTTCACGCGGGTCGGCGAAGAACGGCGTGCGTTCTTCCATCTCGTGCATGGTCATCAGCAGTTGCGCGGTCGGGCGCTTCTGCCAGGGCTCCATGGAGAGAGTATTGGGGATCGGGAAACAGACGCGGTCCGCGTCGCCAATGTCCAGGCCGAGGCCGGTGCTTTCCACGGTGGAGCCGGTGATGTCGAGAGCGAAGAGAGAGGCGGGGAGGTTGATGCCCTTCTCATAGACTTTGGGCAGGTTGGTGCGTTCGATGCGCTTGCCGCGGACCACACCATTCATGTCTGCAATAAGGAGGTCGACGAACTGGACCTCGGGGTGTTCCTTCAGGAACTCACTCGCTTCTTCGAGCGACACGGCACTCTGGGGTACCGACATGATGTCACACCTTTATTGTTAAAAATTTCAATCATTCGAAAGCTGAGGTGTGAGTCAATCCGAATTGGCAAGGGTTGTCAATGTCGCACCAAAGTGGGGCGCATCAGTCCTGATGGGCCGTTTTTGGGGCGTTTCGAGCCGCTTTTGATCCGCGGAGAGCCTTTGCTGGCGGGCTGTTCAGTGGGGCGTGTTTGATTTTTTACATGGCTATTGTGTAAAAAAATGAACAAGGCTAAGCTCGGCCTCAAGCCCATAACACTTACAAACACGGGTGTCCCATGTCTCGCCTGCCGTTAATCGGCGTGTCCGCCTGCATCAAGCAGATCGGTTCCAAACCCTACCATGTTGCTGGCGACAAATACCTCAGAGCGCTGATCTCCGGGGCCTCGGGCATTCCTTTGATCATTCCCTCCCTGGGCGATGCCATCGACCAGGAAGACATGTTGGCCGCGTTCGACGGCCTGCTCTTCACAGGCTCGGCGTCGAACGTCGAACCCCATCATTATAGTGGCTCCGCCAGCGTTGCAGGCACCCCCCATGATCCCGAGCGCGACAGCACGACGCTGCCGCTGATTCGCCGCGCCGTCGCGGCCGGGATTCCGGTGCTGGGCATCTGCCGCGGCTTCCAGGAAATGAATGTCGCCTTCGGCGGTTCGTTGCACCAGAAGGTGCACGAAGTCGAGGGCTTCATGGACCACCGCGAACCTGCCGGTGAGCCGATCGAAATCCAATATGGTCTGCGGCATGTCGTCGACGTGCAGCCGGGCGGCGTTTTCGCCGGTATCGGGCTACCCTCGCAGTTCCAGGTCAATTCTATTCACGGCCAGGGCGTTGATCGTCTGGCGCCCGGCCTTCGTGTAGAAGCTCTGGCGCCTGACGGGTTGGTTGAAGCCTTCTCCGTCGAAGGTGCGGCCTTCGCCGTCGGGGTGCAGTGGCACCCGGAATGGCAGGTCGAAACGAACCCCAACTATCTCGCTATCTTCCAGGCATTCGGCAAAGCCTGCAGCAAGAGGGCGGGGAACCGCTGAGTCCGGCGTTGGGGCCGGGCTCTCAAACCCTGAGGTCTTTATGACTAGCAAGCTAGACCAGCTCAGTGGCTGGTTGAAGGAACGCAAGATCACTGAAGTGGAATGCATGATCGCCGACCTGACCGGGATCGCCCGGGGCAAGATCGCGCCGACTGCGAAATTCCTCAACGAGAAGGGCATGCGCCTGCCGGAGAGCGTTCTCCTGCAGACCGTGACCGGCGACTACGTCGAGGATGACATCTATTACGACCTGCTGGACCCGGCCGACATCGATATGGTCTGCCGCCCGGACGAGAATGCCGTGTTCCTCGTCCCCTGGGCCATCGAGCCGACCGCGATGGTCATCCACGATACCTACGACAAGCTGGGCAACCCCATCGAGCTGTCGCCGCGCAACGTCCTCAAGCGCGTCCTCCAGCTATACGCCGAAAAGGGCTGGAGGCCGATCGTGGCTCCGGAGATGGAGTTCTATCTGACCAAGCGCAGCGACGACCCCGACTACCCGCTGCAGGCTCCGGTGGGCCGTTCCGGCCGCCAGGAGACCGGTCGCCAGTCCTTCTCCATCGACGCGGCGAACGAATTCGACCCGCTGTTCGAGGACATGTACGACTGGTGCGAACTGCAGGGCCTGGATCTGGACACCCTGATCCATGAAGAAGGCACCGCGCAGATGGAGATCAACTTCCGTCACGGCGATGCCCTGGACCTGGCCGACCAGATCGTGGTGTTCAAGCGCACCATGCGCGAGGCCGCTCTCAAGCACAACGTGGCCGCGACCTTCATGGCCAAGCCGATGACCGGCGAGCCGGGCAGTGCCATGCACCTGCACCAGAGCATCGTCGACATCAAGACCGGCAAGAACATCTTCTCCAACGCCGACGGCAGCATGAGCGAGCTGTTCCTGCATCACATCGGCGGCCTGCAGAAGCTGATTCCCGAGGCGCTGCCGCTGTTCGCGCCGAACGTCAACTCGTTCCGCCGCTTCCTGCCCGATACCTCGGCGCCGGTGAACGTGGAATGGGGCGAAGAGAACCGCACCGTGGGCCTGCGCGTACCGGATTCCACCCCGGACAACCGGCGCGTGGAAAACCGCCTGGCCGGCGCCGACGCCAACCCCTACCTGGCCCTCGCCGCCAGCCTGCTGTGCGGCTACATCGGCATGGTCGAAGGCCTCAAACCCAGTGCGCAGGTCAAGGGCCGCGGCTATGAACGGCGTAACCTGCGCCTGCCGCTGACCATCGAGGCTGCACTGGAGTGCATGGAAGGTAGCAAGACCCTGGAGAAATACCTGGGTGACAAGTTCATTCGAGGCTATGTCGCGGTGAAGCGCGCCGAGCACGAGAACTTCAAGCGAGTAATCAGTTCCTGGGAGCGCGAGTTCCTCCTGCTTTCTGTCTGATCGGCGTGGGGGCCGGCGCGTGGCCGGGCCCCGTGTTTCTTAGAGAAGAGGTTTTATCAAGATGACTAACCAGACCAGCGCCAACACCCAACACTGGCAGGCGCTCAGCCGCGATCACCACCTGGCTCCGTTCACCGACTACAAGCAGCTGAACGAGAAGGGTGCGCGCATCATCACCAAGGCCGAAGGCGTGTACCTGTGGGACAGCGAGGGCAACAAGATCCTCGACGGCATGGCTGGCCTGTGGTGCGTGAACGTCGGTTACGGTCGCAAGGAACTTGCTGAAGCCGCCTACAAGCAGATGCAGGAACTGCCCTACTACAACCTGTTCTTCCAGACCGCACACCCGCCGGTACTGGAGCTGTCCAAGGCCATCGCCGACATCGCTCCCGAAGGCATGAACCACGTGTTCTTCACCGGCTCGGGTTCGGAGTCCAACGACACCGTGCTGCGCATGGTCCGCCACTACTGGTCGATCAAGGGGCAGCCGCAGAAGAAAGTGGTCATCGGCCGCTGGAACGGCTACCACGGCTCCACCGTCGCCGGCGTCAGCCTGGGCGGCATGAAGGCGCTGCACGAGCAGGGTGACCTGCCGATCCCGGGTATCGAGCACATCGCCCAGCCTTACTGGTTCGGCGAAGGCGGCGACATGGACCCGGAAGAGTTCGGCGTCTGGGCTGCCGAGCAGCTGGAGAAGAAGATTCTCGAAGTCGGCGAAGACAAGGTCGCCGCCTTCATCGCCGAGCCCCTGCAGGGCGCGGGTGGCGTGATCGTTCCGCCGAAAACCTACTGGCCGAAGATCCGCGAGATCCTCGCCAAGTACGACATCCTGTTCATCGCTGACGAAGTGATCTGTGGTTTCGGCCGTACCGGCGAATGGTTCGGCAGCCAGTACTTCGGCAACGCCCCGGACCTGATGCCGATCGCCAAGGGCCTGACCAGCGGTTACATCCCCATGGGCGGTGTGATCGTTCGCGACGAGATCGTCCATACCCTGAATGAGGGTGGCGAGTTCTACCACGGCTTCACTTACTCTGGTCACCCGGTAGCCGCTGCGGTGGCGCTGGAGAACATCCGCATCCTGCGCGAAGAGAAGATCGTCGAGCGAGTGAAGAGCGAAACGGCACCGTATTTGCAACAACGCTGGCAAGAGCTGGCCGACCATCCCCTGGTAGGCGAAGCCCGCGGGGTAGGCCTGGTGGCAGCACTGGAGCTGGTGAAGAACAAGAAGACCCGCGAGCGCTTCGAAGGCAAGGGTGTCGGGATGCTGTGCCGCGAGCACTGCTTCCGCAACGGTCTGATCATGCGCGCGGTGGGAGACACTATGATTATCTCGCCGCCGCTGGTGATCGAGAAATCGCAGATCGATGACCTGATCACCCTGGCGCGCAAGTGCCTCGATCAAACCGCCGCAGCCGTTCTGTCTTGAGTCTTTCACCAGACCTTTGACAGACTGCGCCTGTGCGTTGGCCAGGCTCACCGGGTGGTGACGGAAGGAGATGTCCACGCCACCCGGAACATCAAAAAAACAAACGGAGCTACCCGCATGTTCAAGACCTTCGGCAAATCCCTGCTCGCTGTAACGCTGGCAGGCGCTGTGGCTGGTATGGCGCAGGCTGATGACAAGGTGCTGCACGTCTACAACTGGTCGGACTACATCGCGCCGGACACGGTCGACAAGTTCACCAAGGAAACCGGTATCAAGGTCGTCTACGACGTCTACGACAGCAACGAAGTGCTGGAAGCCAAGCTGCTGGCCGGCAAGTCGGGCTACGACATCGTGGTGCCGTCCAACTCCTTCCTGGCCAAGCAGATCAAGGCGGGTGTGTATGTGCCGCTGGACAAGTCCAAGCTGCCGAACTGGAAGAACCTGAATCCGGACATCATGAAGACCCTGGAGATCAGCGACCCGGGCAACCAGTACGCGATCCCCTACATGTGGGGCACCATCGGCATCGGCTACAACCCGGACAAGGTCAAGGCCGCGCTGGGCGACAACGCCCCGGTGGACTCCTGGGACCTGGTGTTCAAGCCGGAAAACATTCAGAAGCTGAAGGCCTGCGGCGTGAGCTTCCTCGACTCGCCGACCGAAATGATCCCGGCAGCCCTGCACTACCTGGGCTACAAGCCCGATAGTCAGGACCCCAAAGAGCTCAAGGAAGCCGAGGCACTGTTCCTGAAGATTCGTCCGTACATCTCCTACTTCCACTCCTCCAAGTACATTTCCGATATCGCCAACGGCAACATCTGCGTGGCCATCGGTTACTCGGGTGACGTGTACCAGGCCAAGTCCCGCGCTGAAGAAGCCAAGAACAAGGTCACTGTGAAGTACAACATTCCGAAGGAAGGTGCTGGCGCGTTCTTCGACACCGTTGCCATTCCGAAGGATGCCGAGAACCAGGAAGCCGCGCTGAAGTGGATCAACTTCCTGCTCGAGCCGGCTGTCATGTCCGAGATCACCAACGTCGTGCAGTTCCCGAACGGCAACGCCGCGGCCACCCCGATGGTGAACGAGGCGATCCGCAACGACCCGGGCGTGTATCCGACTCCGGAAACCATGAAGAAGCTGTACGCCTTCCCGGATCTGCCGGCGAAGACCCAGCGTCTGATGACCCGCAGCTGGACCACCATCAAGTCCGGCAAGTAATCGGGTAGTCGCTGCCGCCTGACGCGGCAGCGGATGGTCCGGGACAGCGGCGGGGGAGTGCCCTTCCTCGCCGCTACCGGCAGCAACAAACAGCTTCCATCGGTGGAATGGCTGCGCAGGCCCTGGCGCTCTCGTGCTGATGAAGGGTTCGGCGCTATCCACGGACCGGCCGTCGAAACCCCGGCAGCAACCGACTGAAGTAGTAAAAAACAACGAGAGGACTCACGTGTGCGCATTCCCTTCCGCAGAACCCTGATCGCTGCAGTCTCCGTCCTCGGCCTGACCTCGCAGGTGCAGGCGCAAGAGACCGTCCACATCTACAACTGGTCGGACTACATCGGTGAAACCACCCTCGCCGATTTCGAGAAGGAAACCGGTATCAAGCCGGTGTACGACGTCTTCGACTCCAACGAAACCCTGGAAGGCAAGCTCCTGGCCGGTCGCACCGGTTATGACGTGGTCGTGCCGTCCAACCACTTCCTCGGTCGCCAGATCAAGGCCGGTGCGTTCCAGAAGCTGGACAAGAGCCAGCTGCCGAACTGGTCGAACCTCGACCCGCACCTGATGAAACAGCTCGAGGCCAACGACCCGGGCAACGAGTACGGCGTGCCGTACCTGTGGGGCACCAACGGCATCGGCTACAACGTCGACAAGGTCAAGGCCGTGCTGGGTGTCGACAAGATCGATTCGTGGGCTGTGCTGTTCGAGCCCGAGAACATGAAGAAGCTCAGCCAGTGCGGCGTCGCCTTCCTCGATTCGGGCGACGAGATGATGCCGGCTGTGCTCAAGTACCTGGGGTTGGACCCCAATAGCACCAATCCGGACGACTACAAGAAGGTGGAAGAGAAGCTGATGGCGGTGCGCCCATACGTCACCTACTTCCATTCCTCCAAGTACATTTCCGACCTGGCCAACGGCAACATCTGCGTGGCGGCCGGTTTCTCCGGTGACGTATTCCAGGCCGCCAACCGCGCCAAGGAAGCCGGCAAGGGCGTGAACATCGCCTACGCCATTCCCAAGGAAGGCGCCAACCTCTGGTTCGACATCCTCGCCATTCCGAAGGATGCCTCCAACCCGAAGGCAGCCCATGCGTTCATCAACTACCTGCTCAAACCCGAAGTGATCGCCAAGGTCAGCGATTACGTCGGTTACGCCAACCCGAACCCCAAGGCTGGCGAATTCATGGATGAGTCCGTGCGCAACAATCCTGAGGTGTACCCATCCCAGGAGGTTCTCGACAAACTCTTCGTGCAGCATGAGCTGCCGCCGAAGACCCTGCGCCTCATGACCCGTTCCTGGACCAAGATCAAGTCAGGCAAGTAAGGCGGATTTCCCCCAATCCGTCCGCGCGGGCACGGAGCGTCGGAGAGCCCCTCGAAAGGTTTTCCGACGCACGTAAACTGCGCCAGCCCTGAGTAATACCAAGCATGCCCGGCCGCGGGGGCCGGGCCTCTATGATTTGGGAGTTGTGGTAATGGCAATAGCCTCCGGTGCCTACAAGAAAGCCTTGAGTGGCGACCAGAAACCGAAAGAGGTTCTGGTAAAAATCGACCGGGTCAGCAAGCAGTTCGACGAAACGCTGGCTGTGGACAGCGTGACCCTGGACATCAAGAAGGGCGAGATCTTCGCCCTGCTGGGTGGTTCGGGTTCGGGCAAGTCGACCCTGCTTCGCATGCTGGCTGGTTTCGAGCGTCCCACTGAAGGTCGCATCTTCCTCGATGGCCAGGACATTACCGACCTGCCGCCCTATGAGCGGCCGATCAACATGATGTTCCAGTCGTACGCCCTGTTCCCCCACATGAGCGTGGCGCAGAACATCGCTTTCGGCCTCAAGCAGGACGGCCTGCCCAAGGCAGAGATCGACAAGATCGTCGACGAGATGCTCAAGCTCGTACAGATGACCCAGTACGCCAAGCGCAAGCCGCACCAGCTCTCCGGTGGCCAGCGCCAGCGCGTGGCCCTGGCCCGTTCCCTGGCCAAGCGTCCGAAGCTGCTGCTGCTCGACGAGCCCATGGGCGCGCTGGACAAGAAGCTGCGTTCGCAAATGCAGCTGGAACTGGTGGAGATCATCGAGCGCGTAGGCGTGACCTGCGTGATGGTGACCCACGACCAGGAAGAGGCCATGACCATGGCCCAGCGCATCGCCATCATGCACCTGGGTTGCATCGAGCAGATCGGCAGCCCGATGGACATCTACGAGACGCCGGCCAGCCGCCTGATCTGCGAGTTCATCGGCAACGTCAACCTGTTCGACGGCGAGATCGTCGAAGACCTGCAGGACCACGCGGTGATCGCCTGCCCGCAGCTGGAAAACCCGATCTACATCGGCCACGGCATCAGCACCCGTGCCGAGAACAAGCGCATCACCTACGCGCTGCGCCCGGAAAAGGTCATGGTCAGCGCGCAGAAGCCCGCCGACCTTGAGCACGAAGGCTTCAACGTTGCCCAGGGCACCGTGCATGACATCGCCTACCTGGGCGGCCACTCGGTGTACTACATCAAGCTGGCTTCGGGCTTCATCGTCCAGGCCTTCATGGCCAACGCCGAGCGCCACGTGGCGCGTCCGACCTGGGACCAGCCGGTTTACATCAGCTGGTACGACGACAGCGGTGTGGTACTGCAATCATGAACATCAGCAAATCGCTCATGAAACGCCTGCCGAACGGCCGGCATGCCGTGATCGGTGTGCCGTTCTTCTGGCTGTTCCTGTTCTTCCTGCTGCCCTTCGCCATCGTGCTGAAGATCAGTCTGGCAGCCGCAGACGTGGCCATTCCGCCGTACACCGAAGTGTTCCAGTACGCCGACCAGACCCTCCAGGTCGTGATGAACCTGGGCAACTACCTGATGCTGACGGACGACCCGCTCTACATCGACGCCTACCTGGGCTCGCTGAAGATGGCGGCGATCAGCACATTCCTCTGCCTTGTGATCGGTTATCCGATGGCCTACGCCATCGCCCGCGCCAGCAAGGAAATGCAGACCGTCCTGCTGCTGCTGATCATGATGCCGACCTGGACGGCGATCCTGATCCGCGTGTACGCCTGGATGGGCATCCTGTCCAACAACGGCCTGCTCAACAGCTTCCTGATGTGGCTGGGTATCATCAATGAGCCGCTGACGATCCTGAACACCAACTTCGCGGTGTACATCGGCATCGTCTACTCGTACCTGCCCTTCATGGTCATGCCGCTCTACGCCAACCTGGTGAAGCACGACATGAGCCTGCTCGAAGCCGCGTCCGACCTCGGCGCGCGCAGCTTCACCAGCTTCTGGAAGATCACCGTGCCGCTGTCCAAGAACGGCATCATCGCCGGCTGCATGCTGGTGTTCATCCCGGCGGTGGGCGAGTTCGTGATTCCGGAACTGCTCGGCGGCCCCGAGACGCTGATGATCGGCAAGGTGCTGTGGCAGGAGTTCTTCAACAACCGTGACTGGCCGGTGGCGTCTGCCCTTGCCGTGGTGATGCTGGCCATCCTGATCATTCCCATCATTCTCTTTAACAAGAACCAGGCTAAAGAGCTGGAGGGCAAGGTATGAGTTTCTTCAAGGCAATCTGCCCATCATTCTCTTTAACAGACTCTTTACCCACGAGCCTGGCTAAAGAGCTGGAGGGCAAGGTATGAACAAGCGTTGGTCGTTCTCCAACATCATGCTGGTGTTGGGCCTGCTCTTCATCTACGTGCCGATGATCATCCTGATCATCTACTCCTTCAACGGCTCCAAACTGGTGACCGTGTGGGGCGGCTGGTCGGTGAAGTGGTATGTCGGCCTGCTGGACAACCAGCAGCTCGTTGGCTCGGTGTTCCGCTCGCTGGAGATCGCCTGCTACACCGCGATCTCCTCGGTAGCCCTGGGTACCCTGGCCGCCTTCGTGCTGACCCGCATCCCGCGCTTCCGTGGCCGTACGCTGTTCGGCGGCATGGTCACCGCGCCGCTGGTCATGCCCGAGGTCATCACCGGTCTGTCGCTGTTGCTGCTGTTCGTCGCCATGGCCCAGCTGATCGGCTGGCCGCAGGAACGCGGCATCGTGACCATCTGGATCGCCCACACCAGCTTCTGCTCGTCCTACGTAGCGGTGGTGGTGTCGGCACGCCTGCGCGAACTGGACCTGTCCATCGAGGAAGCGGCCATGGACCTGGGCGCCAAGCCCTGGAAAGTGTTCATGCTGATCACCATCCCGATGATCGCCCCGTCGCTGGCGGCGGGCGGCATGATGTCCTTCGCCCTGTCGCTGGATGATCTGGTACTGGCCAGCTTCGTCTCCGGTCCTGGCTCCACCACCCTGCCGATGGAAGTGTTCTCCGCCGTGCGCCTGGGCGTGAAGCCGGAGATCAACGCCGTCGCCAGCCTGATCCTGCTGACCGTTTCGCTGTTCACCTTCTTCGCCTGGTACTTCACCCGTCAGGCCGAGGAACGTCGCAAGCGTGCGATCCAGGAAGCCATGGAGTCCAACGCGACCGACTGGCAGAAGGGTTCGACAGCCACCGCCTGACGCCGTCTTGTCGGCCGGTAGTATCCGGCGATTGTCGAACCACGGGCCACCTTCGGGTGGCCCGTGTTTTTTGCTCACACGTTATTCCGAAGTGCTTGGAAGACTTGGGTTTATCGGAAAAATCCGTGGGTAGGAAAGCGCAACTCCCAGCGGATTGCGATCTACGCTTTAAACGTTCGGTTGCGCTTTCCGGTCTCCCCCGAACCAGGACCGGGGCGCGCCGCCGGCAAACTTCCAGTGACGCCTTTTGGCACTCCGTGCGGGAGACGGCGCCCAATACAACACCCCGATCGTTATCCCTTGGGGAAATAACGCGCCAGGGAGCTTCGGCATCTCCCGCAACACTCTCTACATGCACCCATGAAAAACCCCGCAGGAGCGGGGTTTTTCATTTTCGGCAGGCAACTCAGCGACGGACGGGGATCAGCCGCAGAATGCCCTTGGTGTTGGCCTTCACCTCGTTGTCCTCGTAGTGCTGCGGCAGGTACTGGCCTTCGATGTAGGCTTCGGCCTGGTCGTCGTAGTGCTTGTCGAAGGGCACGCCGCTCTGGCCCACCGGGTTGATGCCCAGGCTGTGGGCCGGGTCGGCGAAGTCGATCAGGCGACGGGTGGACGGGCCGTAGAGCACCTGCCAGGGTGCCGGGCCGACGCGGGCGGAGAGGTTGTTCGGTACCTCGTGGCCACCCGGCGCGGCGAATGGGCCGACATTGAAGAGGCGATCCAGCGGCTTCTGCTGGCCCAGCGGGTGGCCGTGGGTCAGGGTGTGCGCCTTACCCCACAGCCACTGTTTCGAGTCCTGGCCGAGGGTGGTGCGCAGATGCGCCAGGCTGTCTTTCCAGGCGGCCTTGACGATATCCGCGCGAGTTTCCTTCTGCGGCGTCTTGCGGTTGTCCCACCAGGGCGAGCTCTCGTCGGCGGCCAGGCGCGGCAGGGCCACGTCGAGCACGCGGGTGGACAGCAGGTTGTCGAAGAAGGCGTCGCCCATCTCGTCGCGCATGGCGCCGTCTGCCACCTGGTAGAGGAGCTGGTTGAACAGCGTGGCGGTCACGGAGTCCAGCGGATGGTCGCCCTGCCAGTTGGCCAGGCTCTCCACCAGCGCCTTCTCTTCGTCGCTTGCCGCGGCTTCACGCAGGATCGGCAGCAGCGGCTTGAGGAAGCGCGGGCCATAGCCGGTGGCGGTGTCCAGTTGCAGCGCCTGGCTGTTCTGCAGGTCCCATTTCACCGAATCGTCGGACAGGCGCTTGTTCAGTTGCTGACCGCGGTCGGGCAGGTTGTAGTAGCCCGGCACCGGGCGACCGTTGGCCGGTACCGGCTGGAAGTTGGCCGAGACGATGTAGCCGCGCGCCGGGTTTTCTTCCTGCGGGTTCTCGCTGAAGGGGTAGAAGCCGGTCTTGTCGGCCTGGCCGCTGGCGCCGTCGAGCAGGAAGTTCGGGTTGACCCCGTCCGGGCGTACCGGCAATTGCGCCGATGCCCACCAGCCGATGTCGCCGCGGGCGTTGGCCCATACCACGTTGAGGCCCGGCGACTGGATCTTCGAAGCCGCCGTGCGGGCCTTGGCCAGGGTATCGGCGCGGTTCAGCTCGTAGAAGGCATCGAGGATCGGGTTCTGGGTTTCCAGGAAGGCCCACCACATGGCCACCGGCGTCTTGCCCGAGGCAGTGCCCAGCGCGTCATTGACCAGCGGACCGTGGGGCGAGCTGCGCAGGGTGATCTTCACTGGCGCCTCGCCTTTCACGGCGATGCTCTGCTCCTCGCTCTTCAGGTCCACCCACTGGCCGTGGTACCAGACCTGGTTGGGGTTGTCCGGGTTGACCTTCTCGGCGACCAGGTCGACGTCGTCGTTCTGGAACATGGTCAGGCTCCAGCCGAACTGCAGGTTATGGCCCAGCGAGGCGAACGGGTTGAGCGCCTGGTAGTGGCCGTACAGCTCGAACCCCGGCGCGCTGGCCTGCATCTCGTACCACACTGCCGGCACGGCGAAGCGGATGTGTGGGTCACCCGCCAGCAGCGGCTTGCCGCTCTTGGTGCGGCTGCCGGACACGGCCCAGGCGTTGCTGCCTTCGAACTGCGGCAGGCCGGCCTTCTCCAGGGCCGCGTGGCTGAGCTGGGCGATGGCGCTCATGTCCTGCCAGTCGGCGGCGGCCAACGTGGACGGCGTGAGGACGCCGTTGGGGTGCCAGTCGAGGTCGAAGACTTTCAGGTAATCCGCGCCCAGTTGGTCGCGCACGTAGGTCAGCACCGGTTCGGTACGGAAGGCGGCGGCGAAGCTGTAGGCCATGTAGCCGGCGACGCTGACGGTGTCCTCGGGCGTGAAGGGGCGCTTGGGTATGCCGAGGATGTCGAACTCCACCGGGCGCGGGTGGCTGTCCTGGAACTGGTTGACGCCATCGAGGTAGGCGACCAGGGCCTTCCAGGCCGGGGAATTCTTGTCCTGCGTCTTCACATACTCCGCCGCGTGGTCGCGGATGCGCAGGCTACGGAACATGCGGTCGGTGTCCACCAGCTTGGGCCCGAGCACTTCGGCGAGCTCGCCGCGGGACAGGCGCCGCAGTATTTCCATCTGGAACAGCCGGTCCTGGGCATGCACGTAACCGATCGCCCGGTACATGTCCTCCTCGCTGCCGGCCTTGATGTGCGGCACGCCACGCTCGTCGTAGCGAACCGTGACTTCGCTGGCGAGGCCGGCCAGCGGCAGTTGTCCGTCGCGTACCGGCTGCTTGCCGTGCAGGTACCAGCCAGCGCCCGCCGCGGCAGCGGCGACAACGACAGCGAGGACAGTCAAAGTGCGTTTCATGGGGCAACTCCTTGTTGTTATGCGGCGATTCTGCAAAGGAAGTCGCATGGCGTTCATTGACCAAATGCCTCATGGCTGGAACTCTTCGGTCAATCCCAGGAGGAAGCATGTCCGCCCCAGAGCTGAATTTCCCGGCAGCGCCAGCCATGACTCAGTCCGCCACCCTGCGCCGCCAGTTGTACGAGGCGCTGTCCGTGCTGGGCTTCGATCCGACCGACATCTACCGCCAGGCCTTGCAGAAGGTCCGCCTGCCGCCGCCGGCGCAGAGTGGCCGGCTGGTACATGACGATGCCCCGCTATTCTGGACGACCCTCGACGACATCACCGGCGATCCCGACATCGGCCTGCACCTGGGCGAGGCGATGAGGCCGCGTCTGCTCGATGTGGTCGGCTACCTGCAGATGGCCAGCGGCGACCTGCGCGAGGCGCTGCAGAGCTTCCTGCGTTTCCAGCACATTCTCTCCGGTGGCTTCGCCGCACAGATGCATGAAGAGGGCGACCGGGTACGGCTGATCCTCGACCTCAACTACCTGGGCATCAGCAACCTGCGGCAGCAAATGGAGTGCCTGATGCTGCTGTTTCTCAAGCAGCTGGCGCTGATCACCGACGATGAGTTCCGCGTCCAGGCCGTGGAGTTCCGCCACCCCCAGCCACGCCGCCTGAGCGAGCACCGGCGGCTGTTCGGCCTGACGCCCAGCTTCGGCAAGCCCCATGACGCCTTGCTCTTCGACCGGGCCCTGCTGGCGAGGCCTTCGCGTACCGGCAACCCGGTGCTGCACCGCCTGCTCACCGAGCATGCGCGAGAACAGCTGGGCACGCTGGACGAGAACGACCTGCTCAATCGCCTGCGCTACCTGATTGGCATCCGCCTGGGGGAGGGGGACTGCACCCTGCAAAGTTGTGCTCGCGAACTGGGCGTGCGCGCAGGGCTGCTGCAGCGCAACCTGGCGAGCCGGGCGCAGACGTTCAGGGAGGTGCGAGAGGAAGTGCGCCGACAGCGTGCGGCGCAGTTGCTGGAGCAGGGCGTGGCGATTCGCGAGGTGGCGCGGGCCTGCGGGTTTGCCGAGGTGTCGCCGTTCTATCGTGCCTTCAGGCGCTGGTATTCGGTGCCGCCCGAGCGCTATCGCCAGCGCCTGCGAGGCGGCACCGAAGGCTGAGGGCTACTCGGCCAGCGGGATTTCGCGGCTGACTTCCAGCAGCGCCATCGCGTCCAGCTGGTCTTCGATCTGCAGGAAGCGCAGCGCGCGCTGCGGCGAGACTTCCTTGGCGATGCGCTTGAGGTATTTCTCCTTGAGTTCCTGGCGGTCGTCCTGCAGCTCCAGCACCTGTTTCTGCAGTTTCGCTGCCTCGTCGTTGCTCACCGAGCCGGTGTTATAGCTGTTGGCGTAGTCGATGATGATCGCCAGCGTCTGCTTGCTCAGCTTGTCCGCCTCGGTGCGGTAGCTGTTGTAGATCGGCCAGAACTTCTCGGTCTCCTGCGGGGTGAGCTTCATGTTGGCTTCGACGATGCGCTTGCGCTTGTAGTCGATGTCGGCGATGCGGTTGTTGATGGCCTGCTTGTGCTGCTCCATGACTTGGCTGCTGCTGGGGGTATCTTCGGCGTGGGCGGCCAGGGGCAGGACGAACCCGGTGGAGAGAGCGGCGCAGAAGGCGAGGGCGGAATGAAGACGCATGCGAAAAGCTCCTTGGTGACGATCAGCCCTTCATGGGCCGGCGAACCAAGTGTAGTCACGGATTGGCCATCGTCTTCGTTGATGCGGCTCAGTGCTTCGTTTCATCCCACGGGCAATAGCAGCCCACGGCCAGGGTGTGGGTTGCGTTGACCTGGCGCCCCTGCACCAGCGCGTCGAGGATCGGTTCGATGAAGCTGTTGCCCGAGGTGCACACCGCCCCTTCGCTGTAGGGCCCGAAATAGGCCAGCTCGCCCTGGGCGTTCCAGATCGCCACGGCGGGGCTGGCCGGCAATTGCCCGGCGCCGGGCAGTGAGTCCAGCGCGCGCATGGCGCTGAGCGTGTCGGGCAGGTGGCCGCGGGTGCCTGGCTTCTGCACGGCGAAGAATTCCACGCCCTGCGGGCCGAAGCGCTGGATCAGCTCGGCGAGGTGCTGCTGGTTGCCGACGTTGCACGGGCAGGCCGGGTCCCAGAAATGCACCAGGCGGATCTTTCCGGGACCGGCCAACTGCGCGGGCAGCATCAGGTGGTCGCCGGAGAACAACTGCGGCTGATGGCTGAATGGGCGGATGAAGCGGTTCTCGTACCACCAGTAGGTGGCGAGCAGCGCGCCCAGGCAGAGCGCGGCAATCAGCCAGGTGAGCAGCACAAGCA
>NZ_MACM02000139.1:0-216 GCF_001675465.2 Pseudomonas sp. AU12215 | reverse complement strand
ATACTGGTCGACCACGCGATGCAAGATCGCGTGCAGCACATAGTCGACACCCTTGCCGAACTGCGTCGGCGATGCCTCGAGTTGCTCCCGAAGTTTGCCCAGCGCTCCGGCATTGCCGTGCCGCACGGTGATAAGGTGATTGTGACCGGTGAAGATCGCCATCTTGCCGTAGCTGATCCGGTCGCCGACCAGCTCGGCGGTCTGCGCGACGACGTA
>NZ_MACM02000138.1:0-505 GCF_001675465.2 Pseudomonas sp. AU12215 | reverse complement strand
TACAACTCATCGTTGTAGACCTCGAGCTTGGGCGGGCACAGCGGGTGCATCGCGTTGTCGATCGCCAACGGATGAAGATTATATGTCCTTTGGATCGCGAGTAGTTCCTCGGGGGTGGGTTCGCTAAGCGCGATCCAGCAGAAGCCCGAGCGACTCTCGCCCAACTTGACGTGCTCATCGAGCGCGATTTCGCGAACTCGCTTGCCTTCGTTGTAATAATAGGCGGCGATGATGCTCATGCTGGCCTCGCGGGAATGTGGAGGCCACGCTGGACGGCCGGTCGAGCCAGCCCGCGTCCAAGCCATGCGCGGACGTTCGAAAAGCTGCTGAGGCCAAGGATGTCACCCGCAGCGTAGAATTCCACCAGCGCATTCACCCAGCCGAGCGTCGCGATGTCCGCGATCGAATAGTCGTCGACGATCCAGTCGCGGCCTTCCAGCCGGCGATCCAGAATCCCCAGCAGACGCGTGGATTCGTCGATAAAGCGCTGTTGCGGCCGCTTGTC